>CAYSTQ010000167.1:0-4609 GCA_964433855.1 uncultured Thermoproteales archaeon | reverse complement strand
TGAAACCCGATTTCTATGGGGATTCCGAAAGGGTCGCGGCTAAGTTAATCGTCGGGGAGGATGACGGCAGAATTCTCGGTCTTCAAGTATACAGCCGTAGCCCGTTAAACATGGCATATTTACTTGACGTGTTCTCGCTAGCTATATCGAAGGGGTTAACCGTTAAAGACTTGAGATGGTTTGAACACGCGTATGCACCCCAGGTCTCCGACATACCGGACATAATCCTGTCGGTATCCGACGCTATGGCCCGGCGTCTCTCTAGGAAAGCCGGTAGACGAAGAACCAGATAGTCTTAATGGTTTTTCCGTCTCTTCACCTTTTTGAAGCCGCTCTGTGTTCCACAACCGTTTCATAGTGTTCCATATATACTTCCTGTTTTTCTGATGAACTAGGGAATTCATACTGTTATGGATTTGAAAACGGCAGCGCTGTCTCGAGGTAGGACGGTTGCCCGGATTAAAATATGCTGGAAAAAATATCGTTGTAAGGCTTGTCTTCTACGCCGCCGCCTTTTTAATACCTGCAATACTCCACTTCGCCGTGTTAGCTAGGACGCCTCTACTACCCGGCATAGACGGGCCATACTACCTGGTTCAAGTGCTCTACCTTATGAGGCACGGCTATCTCAAGTATCCCGATCCCCCCCTAGTTTTCTATGGTCTCCTTGCCGTGGCTACATTGTTCAGCCCCTCCTTCTACGCGTTAAAAGTCGGGATCTCCCTTTTCTCAGGAATAATAGGCGCTGTCCTAGCCTATCATGTTCACTCTCAAACAGGAAGCTGGCTCGCGGCTCTAGCGGCGGTCGCCGTCTACGCTTTTTCGCCGGCAACGTTCAAGCTTCTCCAAGATTTTTGGAAAAACCTGGCGGGCTTCGTATGGGTGATCATTGCATTCCATCTTTTTTCCAATGACAGTAGCCTTAGTAGGACGAGGATTCTAGCTATTGTGGCAGTAACCATTCTGGCCGGCTTAACACATATTCTAGATCTCGGAGTGATAGTACTTTATGCTTTACTAGTAGCTGTAGGAAGTGTTCTATATAGGGATCGGAACCGGTTCGTACTTTCGCTGGGTGTACTGCTTGTTTTAGCTATGGCTCTTTCAATGCCTTCTATGACTGGGGACGACGTCCGGAAAGGCGTGGCTTTCATTAAAGACTTTCTTATCCGTCCTGGCGTGTTCACGGCAGCTGTTTACAGCCAGCCATGGATAATAACCAGTATAGCAGCTGCGCTAGCGTTGATTATTCTAACAGTGGATAACAGGCGTTTAAACAGGGATAAGATCCCGCGGCTAGCCTTAGCCGCCACCCTCATCATACTCAACCTACCCATTTACCGGGCAGAATGGTATCTGAGGTTCACCCTTATGGACTCACTACTTACCTCCGTTGTGCTAGGATACGTTATTGGTGTGTTTAAAAACAAGAAGCAGATCATTGCGCTGTCAATCATAATTACAGCCTCCGTATGCTGGATGAGTACGGATCTTCTTTGGAGAGGACTAGCTACGAGCATACCACCTCCCGAATACGAGGAAATGAAAATCATTATAGATAAAATGCCCAAGGGGACAGCAATCATAGTGCCTAACACGAAGATAAGGTATTGGATCGAGACATTATATGAAGACGTGCTTGCTAGGCCGGATATAACTGTGCTGAAGAGCTATGACACAACAGTATACATTTTCGATAAGAAACAGTTTTTCAAACTGCCTCCAAGATCACAACCTCTATTCGATGGCTTCTTCTTGAAAGCATATATCGTAAGGAGACCTCCTCCCCACAGCTCTAGGCTCTGAAGCCAGGCACTTTTCAGAGGGTTCAGGCGATTACCTACTTGTTTTTTATGGAAAAATATTAGGTTAATGCGAGCTCCTCCTTAACACTCTGTTTATTAGAAGCTATACAAATTTTAAACCCGGTTTTTAGTACGCCAAAACAACATCTAGTTCCAGATAAATGGGCTGTCTAACTACTATGAACCTTTCTCTCTCTTCACCATTTCACCCAGCAGATCTCTTTCCACTATTTCACCGTCAGGATTTTTCTCAGCGAAGATCTGTGCCTGAAACCTGTAAACAGTAGTTCTTCTGTCAAGCCAGCATTCAGGCGTCAACCCAGCCTTCATGCACGTCTGGCACAGAAAAGTTTCCTCATCCCATCCGTATTCAACGGCGACCTGCGGGAGAAGTAAGCCGCTAAAAATACCGTGCTCAATCACCAGGCCGTGATAGCCGACCCTAATGGTTTCAGGCAATCTACGCGGGTCATCTATTCTAATTCGTTCAAGCGGGGAGAGCACGGATACTTCAAAGACTATTTCATTAAGCTCTCCCTGGCTTAATGGGGGAAAGCGGGGGTCCTCAAAGGCAGCGGCTAAAGCCGAGCTCACAATAGCCGTCGCCACATTGGTGTAGCCTCTAGGATAGCCTATACAGCCTCTAAGCTCCCTCCTGCCGTTAATCAGCTTCTCTATGGTGGTGAAAACTCCATAGTTGTCTCTCAGAAGTCTCTCAGGGACATCTCTAGACGGCTTAACGATCTTCCCTTCCTCAATATAGACCGTAACCGCCTTCCTTGCAAGTTTTATCAAAGCCCTGCCTTCCTCAAGACTGTACGGTCTAAATCTATCCATCCTATCACCTCCTACTCTAGCCCGGCCTCTCTCCAGACTCTTATAAGAGACCTGTAAACAGTTTCAGCTGCCTTTAAAGGAGTTAGTTTACTAAGCTCCTTGCTGAAAGGCTCAGGCGTCACAGGGCCGTCGTAACCTATTTCAGCCAGGCATGAAAGAAATCCCTTCAAATCTATTACCCCGGTTTCACCTGGGATATGCCTAACGGTGTCAACCAAGTCCTCGATGGGTATTCCTCGTGGAGCATCATTGATATGTACGTAGACAACCTGTCTAGGCGATAAAGACCTCAGGTCGTCTAGGCTTCCACCCGAAGTATACCAGTGCCAGCTGTCTAGAAGTAGGCCGACGTTACCAATCCCTATAGCGTTGCAGAGCTCAAGCATTCCCTCCATAGTATATATAAACTCGTACCTGTGCCCCCGCCTAACGCTCGGTGTCCCTATGAACTCAAGGGCAAGCATACAGCCGTAGTCATCCAGTATAGACGCTACAGGTTTAAACCTGTTTACATGCCACTCAAAGTTTTCACGATAACTCCTATTGTCCGAATAAGGCATAATCCAGGTGTAAGCCCTTAGACACCCGATCTCAGACGCTAGCTTAGCCAGCTCAGGTAACCGCTTAAGGCCAGACCTGTACGCTTCTTCATCTCTCCAGTTTAAGGGAAGATGCCAACCGCCAGCCTTTAACCCTTTTTCTTCGAGAGCCGCAGTTACGAAGTGCTCCCCGTGCTGTTCAGCTATTGTAGCAGCCTCCTCTATGTTTATGTCGACACCTTTAAACCCTGTTTTAGCGGCCACCTCAACAGCCTTATTAAAAGGTAGTCTAAACCCGAGAGCCTCTATGTTCAAGTTCATAAACATCGAGTACACCCAGTTAAAATCCCCCGTTCAGATATTTTAGTGCATCTACTGTTTAATGATTTTCTCAAGCGTCCAATAATGTCTTATCCCAACGATACCCGGCACCTGAGTATAGAAGAAAAGATGTCCTGTCCACGGTATGACCGCCAGCCTGACGCCCTCAAGCCTCATAGCCTCTAGGGTTCTAAACAGCAGAACAGTTCCTAGCCCATGATGCCTCTTCTCCTTCAATACACCTATTGGGCCAAACCAGTTATGTTCAAGCGCACCGTAGACCGAGAAGCCTATTATTTCACCGGCTTCAAAAGCCGCAAAAACCTTTCTCCCTCTCTTAACGCCTTCCGCTGCCTCATATGCCCAGAACGAGGAAAAGTTTTTCTTAACCCAGTCGATAATCTGTTCAGTCTCGCTCTCCCCGATCCTTCTAACCTTGATGCCTTTCCTAGAAAGCTTTTTCTCAATTTCACGGACTCTTCGGGGGACCCTGAACCACCCGAGATCAATGTGATAATCCACGGCTTCACCAACCTTATGATATCCAGACGACATAAGTATGGAAAGATAGTTCTCGTAATCGAGGTCGATTCCGGGCCATAGATGCCAGCTCGCGAAGTCAGTTGCCCTTATCCTGGTCTTTCCGTCCTCAACAACCAGCTTCTCGAATTTTTCAAGAAGCCTTTTAAGAGTTAAGTCATGCTCCCCAGGCGCAGCACACAGCATTTTTATCCAGGCTATATCCCTCTGCTTATCCACGGCGTCAGGAGGAGCCGCAGTTCTCTTAGCGCCTATAACAGCTGCTGCCATTCTCCCTCCCTTCCAGAGGGCCAGCGTGTATTCAGGGGTGAAGTTCGGGTCTTCGAAGGTGCACCGTAGCATAGTATGCATCGTTATGAAGTCTTTATGGAGTGAAAGGTTGCAAAGCTCTAAAAGCTCGGGCAGGTCCTCTCTATTCAGGTTTCTTATCATCAACATGAAACACCCTCAGCTACCTAAATTTAAGAGAAAAACAGTATATAGAGTTTAATATCCTAAACAATTATGGGTTTTGGCTGTTTTTTATGATTATTTTTATGTCTATTGCTGTTGCTCCTTTTTGGTATG
>CAYSTQ010000166.1:0-4613 GCA_964433855.1 uncultured Thermoproteales archaeon | reverse complement strand
TAGCTCACCTACAGTTATCAACGCTTGAAAAGGCGGGGCTTGTAAAAAGCCGGTATGAAATGGTTGAGGGTGAGCGACCACATGTGAGGAAATACTACTGGCTTGTAGACTTCGACCTTAGGGTAAACCCGGAGCTAGTGAAAAAGCTGGCTAGAGGTGGAAGGAGTGAAGGCTGAGCTATACATGTTGGCGGTGGCGGCAATAGTGATAGCCCTAGGTTTCGGCGTCCCCTATACATCCATTAAATACATGGTTTTCTACGGGATCTCGGGATGGGTTGCCGTGCCCATAGCCATACTAGCCATAATAGTAGCTGGCATCGTAGCCATTATAGGTTTTCCTCTAGCAGTAGAGTATGCTAAAGAGGCTGCTGGTGCTGCAGGTGATAGGGTTCTAGCTGAAAAAGTAAAGGCGTACCGTGCACGACAGAGGGCGATGCTTGAGGAGCTTGACGAGATAGTAGCTTTACTACGGGAGATGCGGAACACGTTATCGTTATCGGAGGCAGGTAGCCATGAGCAATGACAGTCGCACGCTTAAATACGTTAAGCTCACAGATGAGGAGGTCGAGGAGCTCATAATGGCTAGGCTGAAGGAGATCAGGAAGCTTCTCGAAGAGATAGTTAAGGAGTTGAAAGAGGCGGGTGGTCTAGCATGAGTGACAAGTTCGAAAGATATGAGGAAGCCCTTGCGAGCCTCTCTGATATCGAGGTTAAAGTTAGCGGATCGTCCTCAGTCAGCGTTGGGTGGAGTAAC
Organism: uncultured Thermoproteales archaeon; assembly: GCA_964433855.1. Classification (GTDB taxonomy): domain Archaea; phylum Thermoproteota; class Thermoprotei; order Thermofilales; family CAYSTQ01; genus CAYSTQ01. The sequence continues at coordinate 3,857 of CAYSTQ010000166.1, read as the reverse complement.
CATAAAGATCTCGGGCAGCGGGTCTATATCTGAGGGAAGGCTTAACTCATCAGGTAGCTGCAGTATAACTGGGTCAATTAAAGCGGTCTCGGTTAAGTCCTCCGGTAGTCTAAGGATAGGGGGAGATTTAGAGGCTGGAATGTTCACGGCTTCAGGTAGCTGCAGGATAGGGGGTAGCCTTAGCGTTAAAGAGGCTAGAGTATCCGGTAGCTGCATGGTGGGCGGCGCCGTCAAGGCCGAGACATCGTTTAAGTCCTCCGGCTCGCTCAGCGTAGGCGGCAATATTACAGCAGGTCTTCTCACGTGCTCAGGGTCTGTAAGGGCCGAATCTGTAGAAGCCAGGGAATGTTACTTGTCTGGTTCTTTCCATTTCAGATCTGTTAAGTGCTATGAAGTATTTGAGGCTAAACTGCATGGGTCTTCAACAGTAGACGGATCTATTACCGCTAAGACCGTGTCCATTAAAAGCCGTCGCGGTGAAGGGAAGGGGTTAAGAGTCGTCTTGCTTGGCATAACGCTTATAGACGTAAGCCGTCACGGTGAGAAGGGGAGTCTCAGCGTTGACACGATAAGCGGTGAAGACATATACTTGGAAAACGTCTGTTGTAGGCTGGTCAAGGGCGGAAGGGTCTATGTGGGGCCAGGCTGCAAGATAGAGAGGGTTGAGTACACGGAGAGCCTGACGGTGGATCCGGAATCAAGCGTGAATGAGCAGATTAAAGTTTCCTAGTAATCAAGTTTACCATGTAAACAATAGTCGATAATCCAGAAAGAAAAACTTTAATTTTTTCCATAGACAGTAAATCGACGGTGCCCGGTATTGAAACGCGTCGTGGTGGTTGACCCGCTGCTGTGCTCTGGCTGTCGTTACTGTGAAATGGCGTGCTCTTTTAAACACGAAGGAGTGTTTAGCCCGGCCCTCTCAAGGATAACAGTGGTCAGAGAAGACGATATAGGCTTTGACTACCCTGTTGTATGCAGGTTCTGCGAAAGCTGCGATGCCTTAGAGGCCTGCCCTACAGGCGCTATGAGGAGAGTAGATGGGGTGGTCAAAGTAGATATCGATAAATGCGTGGCTTGTGGAGCCTGTGTAACAGCCTGTCGCTACGGGGCTGTTAAGGCAAGGCCGGGCGGCGGCCAGCCGATAGTTTGCGACTTGTGCGGTGGAGACCCCGTATGTGTTAAAAGATGCCCAACTCGGGCCCTTGCCTACAGTGAAGGCGAGGATATGAGCCTTCCCGAAGCCAGAGAGTATTTCATAGGTTTTATGAGGAGGCTGGGGGCTAATGTCTAGGCTGTTCGGGTACGCAGGGGCTATCCTTAGAGTCGACCTAACGTCTGGACGTATGAAACGCCTGGGGCTTAGCCGGAGTATGGCCCTGAGTTTCTTAGGTGGGAGAGGCTTCAACTCTAAGAGGTTGTTCGACGAGGTTCCAGCTGGCATAGATCCTTTAAGTCCGATGAACAAGCTTATGTTTGCCACAGGTCCCCTAGCTGGGACTATGTTTCCTCTGGGATCAAGGTTTAATGTGAGCGGTAAATCTCCACAGACCGGGTTGCTGGGAGACTCGAATGCCGGTGGGCATTTCGGGGCGGAGATGAAGTTCGCAGGGTTCGACCAGATAGTGATAGAAGGTAGGAGTAAAACCCCTGTCTATCTATACGTGGATAACGGAAAGGCGGAACTTAGGAAAGCTGATAGTCTATGGGGTTTAACCGTCTATGAGGCTGACAAAGCTGTTAGACAGGAGGTCGGGGATCCCTCTGTACAGGTGGCTGTCATCGGTCCAGCTGCTGAGAACGGGGTTAAGTTCGCAGGTATTTTCGTAAATAGGATTAGGGCGGCGGCTAGGACGGGTATGGGAACGCTGATGGCCTCTAAAAACCTTAAAGCCATAGTTGTTAGGGGTGATGGTTTCGTTGAAGTGGCGGATCCGGGAATGTTTGAAAAGCTTGTGGACAGGCTTGAGGAAGAGCTCTATAGTCATGAGCAATACTGGCCTAGACGGTTAATGGGGACCTCCAGGATACTTATGGCGGCTAATAGGCTCGGTATATTGCCGACAAGGCATTTCACCTCCGGGATTTTCGAGCATGCATACGAAGTAAGCGGTGAAAGGCTTGCTAGGGAGTTCAACTTTAAGAATAGAGCTTGTTTCTCCTGTGCTCTCCCGTGTAGCCGCGTGTTCATCGTTAGAGAGGGGAAATTCGCCGGGCTTTTCGGGGAGGGCCCGGAATACGAGCCTCTTGGCTGTTTCACCGCCAGAATAGGAAACGGCGACCTGGGCTTAGCCCTGAAGGCCGTGGACATGGTTAACAGTCTTGGAATGGACGCTATATCGACTGGTGAATGCATATCGTGGGCTATGGAGCTTTACAACAGAGGGCTTTTAACCATTGAGGAGACGGGGCTTGATCTGACATGGGGCAATGGAGAGGCCGTGCTTAAACTCATAGAAATGATAGCGTATAGACAAGGATTCGGTGACGTGCTCGCCGACGGGGTTAAAGCAGCAGCTGAGAAGATTAGGCGTGGGAGAGACTTAGCCTTTCACGTTAAAGGCTTGGAGATGATAATGGCTGACCCGAGAGGGCTTAAAGGCTACGCTTTAGGTTTCGCCGTGTCCAGTAGGGGTGGAGACCATTTAAGATCGGAGCCGTTCGTTGAACTAAGTGATGATCCTGAAAGGGGACGTGAACTTTTCGGAATACCTGAGGCTACGATGCGTATGAGGTATAGAGGTAAAGGGGCTCTAGTCGCGTATTTCGAGAACTGGTGTGCAGTAGTTGATTCCTTAGAGGTTTGTAAAAACCTGGCGGAGAATATGGAGATACTGACTTTTGAAAGAACAGCGGATGTCCTGAAAGCGGTGGTAGGAGTTGATCTGAAGCCTGTGGAGGTTGCGAGAATAGGTGAAAGAATAGTTAACGTTGAGAGAGCATTCCTAGTTAGGGAAGGTGTTCGGAGGAGAGACGATTCTTTGCCGCGTAGGTTCCTGAAGGAGCCTTTACACGATGGTAGGTCTAAGGGATCAGTAGTTGAACTCGATGAAATGCTTGACGAGTACTACACTATTAGAGGCTGGGACTTGAAAACCGGTATTCCCAAGAGAGAGAAGCTGGTGGAGCTGGGGCTTGAAAAAATCGTTGAAGACCTCGAGAGAAGTGGAGTTATCCCGCCTTAGAATTCCGCGTCATAAATCATTAAATAATATAATATGGATTAGCCAGCCTGGTATTTCTCGGGCTGAGGCTGGAAATATCTTTCAAACATGTAAATTGGATCCGGCGCTCCTTTCAACATATCTTTAACCCAGCCTTCTAGCTTTTCCTTCAATGGTTCTACAATGTCGCTTCTTTCCTCAGCCAGGTTTATCGACTCTACGGGATCAGCCTTAATATCGTATAGCTCAACTCCTATGTTGCCGTAATGCTTTACGAATATTACCCCTTCTCCGGCCCGTCTAGACTTGAATACCTCATTTAACCGCCTAAGCTCTGATTCGTAGTGGAGTATGAGCTTCCACTTACCTTCTATGATAGCTCTCTCACCCCATGTTTCACAAACAGCATAATTCCTGTTCTGGTTACCCTCCAGGAGTCTCAGTAGGCTCTTTCCATCGAGCTGGGTAGGTGTCTTAATTCCAGCTATCTCAAGAATTGTAGGCATGATATCGGCGTGCTGGGCATACCCCTTCACCTTAACGCCTCTCGGTAGTTCCTTAGGCAGCCTCATTATGAGCGGTACTTTGACGACGCATTCGTGAAGCCCAGCATGACCCCATATTATATGTTGGCCTAACTGTTCCCCGTGGTCGGAGGTTATTATTATCAGAGTGTCGTCCAGTACTCCTTCA
>CAYSTQ010000165.1:0-4616 GCA_964433855.1 uncultured Thermoproteales archaeon | reverse complement strand
AGGCGGGTCCTAGCAGTAGTGCCGGTTGACTTCCTGAAACCCTATGCTGCAAGCATAAGCAAGCATCCAGAGACGGCGCTTAGGGCTATTGAGGGAGAGAAAGCACTTCTGTTCGTGGAAATGCCTAACGGCATCATAGCCTCGGATGCTGGCCTGGATTTCTCGAACGTGCCTCCAGGCTATGTGATAACCGGCGGTCACGACTTCGACATGTTCGCCAGAGAAATAAGGGCTAGGCTGAAAACGCTTACTGGAAGCGATGTGGCGGTGGTTATAGCTGACACCGAGGTCTTTGTCTCAAACGGTAAGCTGGGCTCCATAGACCTCGCCGTGGGGGCGGCTGGCATAGAGCCTATGACAAGGTGTTTCGGCGACCCGGATCTCTATGGTAGACCCAAGTTCGGCGGCTTAGACCTGGTTGTCGACGAGCTGTGCGCGGCCGCCGCCTTGCTGATGAGACAGACCGGCGAAGGGGTTCCGGCCGTGCTTATAAGAGGGCTGAGCTATGAGAGGAGCAATGAAGGTGTTGGGAGCGTTCTTGTAACTAAACGTAGAAGGAGCCCGTGGCGCCTACTTTTAAAGACGCTTCTTCTAAGCATCCTGGTGAGACTGATCTGCATCTAGCATTATGGAAATGTTTCTGGGTGGTCGGCTATATGATGGTTGGGTCGTCCCTGCTCACAAATCTGGTGACTCCCTCGAACGCCTTCATGCCGAACCTGGCCTTAGCCATCATAAATGCTTCCCTAAGCTTCTTGCCGGCTAGGACTATCTCCACCCTTCCGTCAAGCATGAAGATGGTCCTTCCCGAGTACTTGGCTATAAACTGCTCCTTGTTCTCGTTATAAAGCCTGATCTGCTCCATCTGTCGTTGCGCGAATCGAGCCCGTATCTCAGGGGTTACCCCTCCGCTAACCCGGCTAAGTGATTTCGTGAACTCCTGTCTCACGTCCCCGACCCGCTCACCTACTATCTCTATTCTCCCTGGGTCGGCGACTCCTTCTCCGTTCTCCGCAGCTAGCTTAACGTAGTTAGCCGTCCACCAGAAAGGCGGCTCCGGCATGTCAACCATCGGGTCATATCCCATCACCATCATTCCGACTGAATCGGTTGAGACCGGATTGCCGCCGGCAATGATCACTCCGACCTCCCTGGGCTTTCCGAACCATTCAGAGCCTTCAGAGGCGACGACGCCGTCTATGATGCAGAGTCTAGGCTTAAATATCCTTGTTAAGTCGACCATGAAATATGGGAACCGCATTATGGGTGTATGCTCGTAATGGGCGTAGTGTGCGCGGGGGTAGGGGCATAGCCCGAAAAGATTCTTTATGGTCAACGTTACGCCGGCCAGGCCGTGGTTCTTCATCTTGGAAATAGAGACCACCACGTCCACGCTTCCGAGAACGTGGTTAAAGCGATACCATTTCGAGGCCAGGCCGCCGCTGGGAACAGGTATTTTAACGTATGGCCCCTCCTGAACGTTTAAGAGCTTGACACCGTACCTCCTTTTAAGCCTGTCATAGCCCATGAGACGGTAGAAGTCCTTAATGGTGTTGATCAGCCCCTTAGCATCCTTGAACAGGGGCTGGCTCCACTGGCTAGCCGGCACGTTAAACCCCGGGATCGCCGGATTGTCCGCCAGCAGTATCTCTCCGCATCCCTCCTCCCTCAGCATCTTAACAACAGCTTCAGCTATCCTCGGGTCGGATAGGTAGAGCCACCAGCCCCTATACCTGTTCAGCCTGATGCCGCCCATATTCGGCTTGATCAAAACCTTTTTACCCTCTAGGTCTAGCCGGTCGAGCGCGCCGCTTAGCTCGACAGCCTTTCTCACGGACTCCTCTACTTCGCTGTTTGAAGCCTCCACGCTACACCTTACTATGGAGACCTTGTTTTTCAACCCGTCCCCCGTTTTCTCTCTACATGAACTGTTTAAAAAGCTGTAGGTGAAAAACTCCTCTACCCGGGCTAGCTGGACAAGCTGAAACCCGGAGGGTTGCCAACCCGGTTATTCCCTGGTTAGTAGCCTTATTACCAGCAACAGCGCCAGGGATATGAGCGTCAGCACAAGCGCCGTGAACATGGCTGCAGGTATAGCTAAGGCCTCCACCATGTTGACCACGAGCACCGGCGCCGTTATATCTCTTCCCATGACTATGAATGTGGCCCCAGTTTCGCCTAGGGAGTGTGTGAAGGCCAGGATTGAGCCTGCTAGGAGGCCGCGTTTGACAAGCGGTACTATGATGGTTTCGGCGACGTCGTAGGGGGTGGCGCCGAGGGTCCTTGCGGTCTCCTCCAGCACGTCCGGCTTCACGGCCTCGTACGTGGACAGCATGGACTCGACAACTATAGGGACTGAGAAGGAGATGTGTGTTAGTATTGTCAGCCATATGCTCGGCTGAACCAGGCCTGTGGAGCCCCAGTAGAGCAGTGAGGAGAGGCCTAGAGCGCTTGTCGGTATCACGAGCGGGATTTTAAGGAGGCTTCTGAGGATCTGTCCAGCCCTAGTTTTAGCTATGACCAGGGTCGTAGGTATGGCAAGATACGTGGAGACCAGGGTTGCCGTGAATGCGACTACGAGGGAGGTCAGGATCCCCTTTACTATCTTAGGATAGTAGTTTGGGGGGCCGAACAGCTCATAGAGCACGCTGCCCTCAAACCTGCCGGTATATGGGTCGGAGCTCCAGAACTGATACGTGTCCAAGATCAGGGATGCTAGGGGGGCTATGGCGAGCACCACAAATATGGAGACAGCTGTCAGATCCCTTAGAATGGAGAGGTATGCGGGCACCGCGCGTTCGAACCTTATCAGGCCCCTGTCCACCCTGTCCGGCAGCAGTCTAAGCCTCCTGGCTGAACCACTTCTTCTTCTAGTGAGCCACTCGGCTGGGAGAACTATGAGGAGTACTGCTGCGACAAGCATGGCGCTCAGAAAGGCTGCTGGCCCTAGCTTTCCCTCGAAAACCCATCTGACTATGGCTATCGAGGCGGTAACGCTGACGCCTATAACGACCATCGTGGCCCCGGTTTCGCCAAGCGACCTGGTTAACGCTAGTGTTGAACCTGATATCAGGCTTCTGGTGATCATGGGAAGCACGACTTTCCTGAAGGTGGTCAGCCTGGATGCCCCGAGCGAGCGGGATACGACTTCGTAGTTCCTGTCTAGGCTTTTAAGGGCGGCCGTCATTGTCCTGACCACGTAGGGTAGCGTCAGGGCGACGTGGACCAGAAAAGCTATGGCTGGCACGTTAACGATGGGTATCAAGGCGTCGGCCAACGGTGTGCCAGCCCATGTCATCAGGACGGCGAAGCCGAAGCCTGAGGTTGGAAGAACCAGCACTAGGGTTATGAGATCCTCTAGGACTCCAAGCCCCCTAAACCTCCTGGTGGACAGCATATAGGCTAGGGCTAAGCCGAGCACGATGTCGACGAGAAGAGCTGACAGCGAGAGCCTTAAGGATAGGGATAAGAACCTGATTATGTCTCTCCAATAGGTGTCGCCTATCACCGGGTTATAGAAGATCTCTCTTAGTATTTCCTCCCAGTGCGTTACGATGAAGCCAAGTATGTAGAGGGCCGGTAAAACTACGAGGATCAGCACTGCGGCTGCGGTGATCGAGGCCGTCAGTAGCCGGGCATATCTCAGCTTTTCAGCATATCTCATACCTTAGGCTACACCCCTTTATTGCGGACCTCAGCCCACACGGTCATGAGGGTCTCAATAACCTCTCCTTTCGGCGGCCTAAGGGTTCTCACGGCCAGGTCGTGGCTAACCCCGTTCTCCGGGGAGAATATGTCTGATATGGGGACGCTGGGGTTGGCTGGCCTGAAGCCGTGCGCCTGAGCTTTTTCCTGGGCGTTCGGGCTGAGAAGGAAGTTCAGGTATTCTAGGGCCGCAAACCTCTGCCAGGTCGTAACCCAATCGGCCTCAAGCAGTACGAACGGGTGGTCGCTCAGAAGCGTGCCGAACTTAGGATATATGGCTATGAGCCGCTGTCCCCACTTGCCCTTGGCCCTAGCGGAGTAGTCAATAACGATGTTTTCGTAGACCCCGAAAAACGTTATGGCGGACGGCCCGCTGTCAGCCGCCCAGGCGCCGAAGAAACCCGTGCTTTTCCCGTATTTAACAGCTTTCGACTCGATCGTCCTGACGAATTCCAGCACGTTTTCATTAGTCAGATCCTCAACGGTTAGCTCATCCGGAGTTTTCCCAGCTGCTTCACAGAACTCGAGCAGCACCACCATGGTGCCCCCATTGCTAAGCAGGGGGTCTGGATGGCCCCACTTGAAGTCCACGCCCTGCTTAGCCATAAGGTAAAGATCCCTGAAGCCGGACACGTTGTACTGCCTGGCTAGATCCTCCCAGCCGGCTATTACTATCGGGGACACTACCAGGGGTGTCCAAAACCCAACTATCCTCTTGCCGTGGGCTTCACGCCACTTTTTATCTAGGTAGTCTATCCATATGTTGGATGCCGGGCTCCAGATTGTGGGCTTCACGCTTCCCTGCAGTACGAGGTTTATGGATTCATGGCTACCTGCCGCCACCAGGTTAACTCTAACTTCGGATCCATATTTCTCCCTGAACCAGGCCTCGAACAGCGGCGTCACCTCTT
>CAYSTQ010000164.1:0-4620 GCA_964433855.1 uncultured Thermoproteales archaeon | reverse complement strand
TTTGCGCCGGAGGCGCCTAAGCGTGTCGTCGAGATATCCCAGGCTACTGCTAGATATGGCAGGGTTATGGCCGGCGAGCCTCCTGCGGAAAAGAAGTTCTCCGTGGAGAAGAGGGGGAGAATCGTAGTTGATACCGGGTCGCCTACCGAGTATGAGGAGTATCTAATGAAGGCTCATGAATACTCGGCTGGTTTGATGGGTGAGGTTAGAGCTAAGAATCCCGAGCTCTTCCTTGCCGCTGGGGCTGCTGCCGCTGCTGAGGTCGCTGGCGGCTTCGTGGGAGGCGAGGTTCTCGGAAGGACTGCCGGCAGGATGGTGAATATCGGCTATAAGGCATGGCTGAGACTGGGTAAATACGTTGAGACCGCTGAGCCTGGCGCTAAGCGTGCCGCTGCAAGAATAGCTAAGGTGTTCCTGGAGCCCTTCGCCTTCGCTAAGTACGCCTCGGAGAAGGTTTCGCCGCTGCTCACCAGCTACAAGGCTGAAAGGCTGGAGAAGGTTAGGGTTAAGGGGAGAGGCGAGAGGATAATCATTAAGCCTAAGACGAGGAGGGTTAGCATATCGGCTGAGGAGTATGCGAGGCTTCAGCAGCAGCTCAGCGGTGCTAAACTGGTTGGCTTCAGGTCCGAGAAAGGCGTTGTAAAGCAGCCAGGGCTTAAAACCGTGTTGTCTCCGGCCTCGGTTACGCTGCCTGAGGAGAGGCTTGGCATGCTTGAGGTCCGTGCCGGAAACATTGTTTCGAGGTTCTTCGGTGCTGCTGAGAGGGGGAAGGGGAGGATTATCCATAAGACTGTCTCGAGGATTGAGCCTTTCTCAGTGGATATGCCTGGTGCGGTAGCCGTCTTTAAAGGTGCTAAGGCGAGGCCTATGATGGGAGGGGCTGGCCTCAGGATCTCGCTGGTCCGGAGGCCCATCCTCGAGAAGGCTACTGAGGAGGTCCTTGGCAATATCATAGGCGTGTCGGCTAGGCGTGTGGCCGTTGAGCACTTCATCGGCCTGTTCCTCCGAGCCTCCTCCAGGAGGTATCAGGGGCTGAGCCTGATACCTCCGTCAGTTCAGGCCGGGCCTCCCAGCCTGCCTCCGATAGTTGAGCCTGGGTTAACGCCTAAGCCGGCTGTTACGCCTGAGCCGGCCATCATCCCCAAGCCTAGCGAGAAAGAGGATTATTATTCAGATGTTGAGGAGAAGGCTGGTGAAATAGTGAGCTCCCTGCTGGGATCCTCTCAGAAAACCAGCGGGGCTGCAGCCAGTCCCAGCCTGCTCCGTGTCTCTCCTCCGGTCCTCCTCCTGCCGGCCGCCGCTGGAGGGGGGAGGAGGCATGGGAGATGGGTTGAGAAATGGGTGAGCATATGGTTTGGGAGGTGATCCCATGCGTGTTCTAATCCTCGGGTCCGTCCTGGTGCTGGCCTTCCTGATAGGCTGGTGGTTCCTGGCCATGCTGCTGTATGCGTCTCCCTTAAAGGATCTAGTGGCTGGCCAGGTTGCCGGTGAGCAGCTTCAGGGATCCTGGGCCACTACATATGAGAGTATGAAGAGCATGCTGCTGGCAGCCTTTAACCTCACGCCGCTGGCTCTAATCTTCCTGCTGCTCGTCCTGGTACTGGTTGAGATATGGGCGAGGAGGCCTGAGAGCGAGGAATACGGGTGGTAGCCGTGAGCGAGCTCATATTATTATTCATAATACTGGTCGCGGGCGGGCTAACCTACCTGGCAGCCTCATACGCCTGGCTAAACTATATTAAGCCTAACCTGGATTCTGCCTTTACAAATCTCGGCTGGTCCCTGCCTCCCGAGGCCCAAACAATATTTAACAATACCGAGAGCGTGTTCCTGGCCTGGATATATGTCGTGTTCTTCGGTGCGTTGATCATAGTCTTGATAAGGAGCTACGCCGCCAGCAGGAGGCAATACCTGTTGTTACTTCTGCTGCTTTCAGCGTTGCTACCCGTTTTACCCGTCTCGGCCAGCACGTCTTACTACCGTGAGATAACGATTACTAATAATGCGTCTGTTGACCTCACGGACTACCAGATCCTCCTGGTGTTTAATACTTCAAACTTCGATTTCGGCAAGATAGGTGGTTCAAACAACTTCTACTTCTGCCTCCAGGACGGGACGGTGCTTAAGCACTGGGTTGAGGAATACGTGGAGGGCAGCAGCCTTAAAGTATGGGTGCGCGTTCCATTCATTCCCGCTGGCGGCAGCACTAAGATATACATGGTTTACGGCGGCTCCGTTACAGGCAGCAGCGACACGTCCACGTTTGATTTCTATGATGGAGGCATGGGCTGGGAGTATTACGAAACCGCCCCTTCCTATTCTGGCTTTCAGCGGAACACGCTTGGCAGGTTCACCTATTACTACTATGAAATATCGTGGCCTAGCGGCGTTGAGACGGTTAGCGGCAGCTATGCTGAGATAAGGAAGACTGTAAACCTGCCTAACGGCAAATACAGGGTTATCGGCTGGTGTTGGGACAGTATAACAGGCAGTAATCCCTACTGGAGGAAAAAGATGCTGCTGGAGGGATCCGAGGCGTGGATGAGCTATGCCTCCGGGGATCAGGGATGGGAGAAGATGCAGGGCATTGTTGAGGTTGCGGATGGGGAGCTGTATATCCAGTTAAGGCTGTATATCTCCGGAACCCTGGCGGATTCCCCGATATCTGTTAAGTTTGATGATGTTTACGTGGCTAAATACGTTGATCCTGAGCCGACATACAGCATAGGATCCGAGAATGTGCGTTATGAGGCCCAGGCTGTCTTAGACCTGAGCTTTGTCGAGGAGGAGACGCTGACCCCTTCATCTAGAAACGTCTACCTTGACGTGTGGGGGGTTAGCGGCAGCAAGATTTATTCGGGCCTCTACTCAGGCCCCATCTCGCTGAGCGAGCAGCCCAGCAAGATAGTTCTCAACGGGACCCGGACCGTGCTGGCCAGCCAGCTTTCTAAAAGCGTGGATCCGTTTGGGACAGCCCTCTATACTGGATCCATATGTGTTCCAGCCGACTTCAGCAGCCTGGGCCAATACGTCCTATACCTAACCGATTACACTGGCAAGTTTGTTCCTGGGGGCGTCTTAACGGTTTCACGAAACGGCTACATTGTCGAGGCCAAGAGCATTGAGGCCAGCGGAGCGGTAGCGGTTTGGCTGCTCTATGGCTTCGGCTATGATTTAACCGTGTCGGCTGACGGGGAGGAGCGTGGCATGGGCCAGGTTGTGGCTGACGAGATCCAGGATAAGTATATCACGATAGGCCTGGCTGTTGAAGCGGTGACGCCGCTTGCCGAAAAGGTGAACTGGTCATGCATCTGGGATGAGGCTGCTAACAGCGTAACCGTAACCGTCAGCGGGGAGGGCCCGCTTGACTCCGTAACCTTCACGTTCTACAGGGTTGGGAACGGCTCCCTGGTTCTTGAGCATGAATACTCTGCAGCCGGCAAGTCATATGTGAGCTACACGTATTACCCGCCGGATAAGGGGCTTAGATACGTGGATATCCAGGTGGTTAACGGCAGCCAGACGGTTACCAGGAGGGCGATGTTTGGCAGGAGCGGCGGGCTTGAGCGCCCCTCTGACGCTCCCGATCCCTTAGCGGGCTTCCTAGCCGTTTTCGGCGGGCGGCTGCCGGATGACTTCCAGGCCATTGGAGCTGCCAACATCCTGGCGTATATCGCTGCCTTAGGCGTGCTGCTAACCTTTTCAACATTTGCAAGCATGAGCCTGGGCCTCATAGGGGCTGGAGGCGTGCTGTTCTTCCTGAAGACGTGGCTGGGCGGCGTTACAATAGCCGACGCCATAGCTGCAGCGTTAATGGTGATGGGAGGCCTTTACGCCGTCAGGAAAACATAAAGAGTTACATCTTTACTTTTTGAAGAATATTTCTTTAAAAAGTCTAATATTACTTTTTTTGGAAAAATCATTTTATGCGGCCCCGGAAGCTAGCCGGGTTAGTGCTACTGCTTTGCGCCGTTGCCTTCATACTGCCTGCTCCAATGCTGCTAGCCGGGCCTACATATTCTCCCTTGGTAGACGGATGGGTTGTGGAGCCGTATCTATGGGCTTTAGGGGTTGCGCATGGAACGGGGGAAGCCTTCTTTGACCCTGACGGCGGGGTTATCCTCAAGATCCAGGATACGACAGGGAGGGAATGGGCTACTTCTGCGATAACCCAAGGTAAGCTCCCCCATAAATGGGGAGGAAGCTATCCCGTGTTCCCCAAGGAAAGCTATCCTGACTATGTTATAATGTATTATGGCGAGGATCCCGAGGGTGATGATAGGGAGCCTACGATGGAGGGCGGCAACTGGGATGCGTGGCCCGTCTCGGAGCCTATATATCTCAGAGCTGACTAGCGGCGAGAAAAGAATATGGGTTACTATAGCGGCGAACATCCTGTTTTACACGGATATGTGTCCTGGAACGGCGGAACTCAACTATTACCCGTTATACCAGGCTTATAGGCCCAGGGTCAACTTGGGTGTATGCCTGTTCTTCAGGAGCCCGAACTTTGACTATAATAACGACGCCCTGGAGATAGACGGTTTATATACTAGGGCTGCCTACATCCTTGATCTCCAGTTTGCAGCGATGTATTACGTTGCAGAGGAAGACAAGTGG
>CAYSTQ010000163.1:0-4626 GCA_964433855.1 uncultured Thermoproteales archaeon | reverse complement strand
GATCTAGGAGAGAGGAGTCAGCTGGCTCCGCCATCTCCTACTGTTCTCCCTGGTATATTCCCTGGTAGCCCGTGGTTTCGCCGAGCACCTTTATGAAGACGAGCTGTATTATTCTGGCGCCGCGTTTGATCCTGATGCCTCTCGGGTTTCCGACCGCTAGGAGGGATATGCTTCTGCCCCTGTAGCCGGGGTCCCATACGGCTGAGACCATGAAGGCGCCCATTCTCAGTAGGGAGGACCTGGGCTTGCCTATTGCGGCTAGGTCGAGCGGCATGTTGACCGTTTCGTTGAATCTTACCAGGTAGTAGCCGGGTCCTAGGATGGCCCATCCATCCCTGTTGAACTCGACGGGGGATAGCTCGGCTAGCCGGCGTTCCCTGTTGGTGAAATCCAGCTGTCCTGGCCCGGTGAACCTGTATATTTCGGCTACCGTGAGGTCTATCCCGGCTGGCTGGATCTGCAGGTCTGGGTCTATCATTCCCTCGACCAGGGGCGGCTGGGCTTTCAGCCTTTTCTTGAGCTCGTATTTACCGAGTATCATGGTATAAGGAGGGGTGGAGACCGGTTTAAAAGTTGGCTGGCCCCGTTAACGTATATCGGGTATGAATACCGTTTAACTCCTCCGCAGCCGCATCAGCGTTGAACCCACGTTTTAGTAGGGTGAAAACAGGCCTTTTTAACACCTGTTCATTGCTGAGGTATAAGGCCTTTTCGTGTATTTCTCTAATGTTTATATACTTGTATTACAATTCTGTATACTATGAGTGTCGTTGTCAGCTTTAGAATACCGCGTGAGTTGAAGGAGAGGCTGGAAAGGTTAGGTATTGACTGGAGGACTGAAGTACGCGAGTTTCTGGAGAGGAGGGCTAGGGAGGAGGCTAGGAAAAGGATTTTGAGTGAGGCTAGGAGGCTGCGGATGACCATCGGTAAGCGCGGAGTCTCCGCTGCAGAGCTCATACGGGAGGATAGGGATGCAGGGTAGCGCTGTGCTGGATGCTTCAACCGTAGTGGCCTTAGTGGTTCCTGAGGAATACAGTGAGTGGGCTGAGGAGAGGGTGGGGAGGTATGGAGACCTGCATGTCCTGGATCTAACTCGGTATGAGGCATATAACGCCTTATGGAAGAAGCATGTGATGCTGGGGGAGATCGGTCGAGAGGCCTTGAAGGAGGCCGTTAGGGTGGTAGATGCTTTATTGGAGGTCTGCAGTGTTCACAGGTTTGAAATTGTGAAGGAAAGGGCCTTGGAGATAGCTGTTGGCTGTAGGGTGACGGTGTACGACGCAGCCTATCTAGCCTTGGCGGAGCATATCAATGGAGTGCTTGTAACGATAGATACTAAGCTGAGAGACAGGTTGAGAAGCACGGAACTGGAGAGGATCGTGGCGGCTCCGTGAGATAGAGGACTGTGGACTGCTTTAAGCAGATGTGTTAATCTGCTTCTCAAAGTTCCGTGCTATATGGGAACATGTATCTGAAACTGGGTATGGTTCAGCGGGCTAGTCTGTATAGGCTCCCTTCATCGGGGAGGCAGCCGGCCTGGCTCCTTCCGAGTATTTCCTTAGGACGCCTCTTCTACTGATCTCTGGTTTTCTCCATTTGCTCAGTCTTTCCTTTAGCGTGGCCCGCACCTCCTCGGCTTCTGTCTCCGAGCCGTCTATTCCGACTATGTCTAGCCGTCCCCCGGGTATGTCGATCAGGATTATGTCGTTGTCTCTGACTACGCTTATCGGGCCGCCTACGTAGGCTTCGGGGGATACGTGGCCTACGCATGGGCCGCGTGTGGCTCCTGAGAACCTGCCGTCGGTGACTAGCGCTAGGCTTCCGCTTAGCCTCGGGTCGGCGGCGACGACCTCTGTGACCTTGAGCATTTCAGGCATGCCGGCGCCTCTAGGGCCCACGTATCTGATGATCACTACGTCTCCCGGCTCTACGCCGCCCTCCATGAGCCCTTTAAAGGCTTCCTCCTCTGAGTCGTAGACCTTTGCCGGGCCTTTGAAAACCATCAGGTTTTTCGAGACCGCCGAGTGCTTCACGACTGCTCCCTCAGGCGCCAGGTTGCCTTTAAGTATGGTTACCGTCCCTATCCCCAAGGGCTTGCTGGCTGGCGCGACCACGTCGTCGACCTTTAAACCGTAGTTGGCCAGGAACCTTGGGAAGGTGTTGAAGAAGCCTTCGCGCTCCAGTGTCTCCAGGTTTTTCTTGAGTGTTTCGCCGGTCACCGTCATCACGTCCATGTTTAACAGGTTTTTAAGCCTTTTCTGCACGAGGGGTATTCCGCCTGCCATCCAGAATATTTCCGACGTGTACCTGCCGCTTGGCTGGACGTTAACGATCCTGGGAGTCTTCTTGTTCACCCTGTCGAATAGGTCGGCTTCTAAACGTATTCCGAGCTCCCGCGCTATGGCTGGCAGATGCAGTAGGGCGTTGGTTGAGCCGCCGATGGCTGCATGTATTATGGCGGCGTTCTCGAAGGCCTCATAGGTCATTATGTCGGAGGGCTTTATCCCTAGCTCGATGAGCTGCATCAGCTTTATACCTGCCCGCCGGGCCATGCGTCTCAGGTGGGCGGAGCAGGCCGGCACAAGGGCGGCTCCGGGCAGGGCCATTCCAAGCGCCTCGGACATGCACTGCATGGTGCTTGCCGTTCCCATGAACTGGCAGGCGCCGCAGCCTGGGGCGTTCGTGGCCTTGTAGGCCTTCACCTCCTCAGATGTTATGGCGTTTCTAGCCATGAGCACGTGTACGGGGCCTTTCTCGCAGGTGAGGGTGGTGGTGAAGCCTGGCGCGGTCTGCATACTGCCCCCGGGCACGTGGATGGCCGGTATGTTTACGCGTGCGGCCGCTTTTAGATGGGCTGGGATCACCTTGTCACAACTTGAGACGAGCAACATGCCGTCCCAGGGTATGACTGAGGCATGTATTTCAACCATGTCCGCTATTACCTCTCGCGAGAGAAGGGAGTAGCTCATGCCTCTGTGCCCCATGGCCCATCCGTCGCAGATATCGGTTACATAGAACCTGGCGGGCCGTCCACCAGCCTCGAAGACCCCTATGCAGGCCTCCTCGGACAACGCCGCTAGATGGTAGCTGCCTGGATGGCTTTCCCCCGCCGCTGCCTCTACTAGGATCTGGGGTTTTTCAAGGTCTTTAAAGGTCCAGTTCATCCCTAGGCGTAGGACGTCCAGCATTGGCCAGCCCTTACTTATAATGCCTGACTTAGCTGGGGACAAGTACATGCACCAGTTTAAGAACCGTCCCGCTTAGCATATAAGCTTACACCTGTACCTGAACTATTCTAACCGTCTTGGCCTTCCGAGATGGCTAGGGCTACAGGCCTATTCTCAGCGTTTTTCACCGGGACCCAGTAATCCGCTAAGGCTGCTTCCTAGGGCTGGCTACTGCGTTAAGCCACTACTGGCTGAGAAGGCCCGGTGACGCTGCTAGGGAAACTGATAACAGTCTCCTGAATATTCTCCACTAGAACAATTATTTTAAATAGGTGCTTTAAAGGGCTCCTTTTTGACGATGGTTTTTAGGGCTAGGCTCGACGGCGGCGTAACAATACCATTGTCGCCGCTACAGCTATAGCTGCGGCCGTTAACGCTATTGGAAGCCAGCCTGGCATGGTGGCTCCTCCAGCTTTTCCTTTACCGCCAGCTTCTTCCGCTGACACCTGTACGGTTATCTTTACTTCTCCCAGTCTGGGAAGTATGTCCGGGCTGTTCCATTCAACGTAGTTCTCCCCTGTGCGGACAGGTTTGGGCTCATCCGGTAGAGCATATCTGGGCTTTCCGCTGCACATGGTCATTAGGGTAACGTTCAGGCTTCCGCTTACTAGGGGCGCTAAGCCCTTGCCTAGTAGGCCTAGGACTTCCGAGGAGGAGTTGATGCCCTGGGGAGAGAGAAGCCATAGCTGTTTTTTAAGCCCCCCTATCGTGAGCCTTCCCTTGGCTGGCGCAGCGAGGGATTCCTGGCTTAGGCTCAGTCTGACCACGTAAACCATTCCTGACCGCGGGAGGCTGAGAGTCAGGTTTAACAGGTTTGCCGCCGCCTCGGCGGCTTTCCGCGTGATGTTTAGGGTTACCGGAGCCCTGACCATAACTAGACGCGGATCTGCTGATAGGGCTTTTATAAGCTCTGCCGCTAGAGGCTGAGCCTCAGCCAGAACCTTACATGCGTCCCCCGTTATAGACGACGTTATGGTTCTGATGACGAACTCACCGTTTGTAGTGTTCAGATAAGCCCATATCAGTAGGCCTAGACCTTTAACTCTTGCCAGCCTGTCTAGTGCCCTGACTGTTTCGGCCAGCTGCCCCGGGTAGTCCTCTGGCTTTAGGCTGACCGTTGCGGTGGCCGTTACGTAGAGCTCATAGTATCCGTTTCTGGCTCTGACCGAGGCGTTCGTCAGCTCTGTTATGGTTACGGCTAGATCTGTAGCCTCTCTCTCGGCGAGGAGCTCCGCCGCCTTCGCGGCGCCTCCGCGGAGGATCTCCAGGGCTCTCTTCCTAAGCTCGTCCGGGTTAACGGTGCCGTTCCTGTACCCGAACACTATTTTCAGCCATGGCCCCTCGGTATCGTATACGGCTTCAGCTCCCTCGGCTCTATGGGCTATGAGATGCGTTTCCT
>CAYSTQ010000162.1:0-4627 GCA_964433855.1 uncultured Thermoproteales archaeon | reverse complement strand
AAAGGTTAAAAGCGGAATCCTACGGGAGAAGATAAGCTATAAATGGATAGAGAAAGCCGAGACAATAAACATCGAGAAGATAAGGCACAGCATACCCTCAAGCATAATAGGCCTACTCTACGGAACATACATAATAAGGGAGCTGGGCACAGTGACGATCTACGGCACCAGGCTTAAAGATAAAGCGGTAATGCTCACGCTGACCGACTCAACGAAGATACTGCTGACGCCTAAAGACCCGGAGAACATGGTTAAAGCCGTAAGTAGGCCGATAAGCAGAACCCCTAAAAGCTACCCCAGGATAAACGTGAACATAAACCTGCTAACCCTGCTGACCCTAACGCTACCGATAACGCTGTTCTGGACCGCCGCCGTCCTCGGAAGCCTGCTCCTAACAGGGCCCATGAGCTTCGCCAACACTATAAAAGCCCTCCTCTCAATGAGGGCAGACCCGGGGCTAATATGGCTGGTTAAATCCCTGGCGCCGCTGTCCGGCTGGACCTTCCTAACCCGGTCAATCGCCCTAAAATACGCGTACCGCAACAAGTTCATAGTAAGCATAGCCGCGGCAACCAGCTACACGGCGCTAGCGCTAGCCATAACCTACCTGTTCAGGCTATGGTAAGATTTTTATCTGGAAACACCATAACCATCAAAAGGGCGGGGGTGCCCGAGCCAGGTCAAAGGGGCAGCCCTGAGGCGGCTGTGGCGTAGGCCTGCGTGGGTTCGAATCCCACCCCCCGCACCACTTTTCAATCCCCATGCTACACATTCTATCCGTTCTTTCCGGGAAAGCCCAAGTCATATCTTCGCCACGCTGAGAAGATCTTAGATCTATACAGGGCTGATCAGGCTTCAGTACAGAGAGCCGAGGCCTTATCCAGAAACTTCGCGAACCCTCAGAACAAGAATATACGTGCAGTTACACGTACCGGAAAAGATGCAAAACCACACGTCTTCACATACCATCATCCCCAGATACATTGCTCCGGCTGAATATAACTTCAATCAGAAATAAACTTATTAAGCCTGATTCTAGAGAAATTACCTGGTGAAAACTTTTGAGTCTGGTAATTAAAGCCCGCATCGGGAAAAAATACGCGATATACCTGCCCAAGGCCGTCGTCAAGGCCCTAGATCTAAAGGAGGGAGAAAAGGTGCTCCTAAGGGTTTCAGGCCACACCCTAACCATAGAGAAGCTCCAAGACCCTATTCAACTCGCGCTTTCCGGAAAAAAGTTCGCGCACATTACCCCTGAACAGGTTGAGGCGATCAGCCTTGAGGAGCAAGAAAAACACGTTAAAAATCCTCCTTGATACAACCTTCATACTTCCGACACTGGGGATTGACGTTGGCGAAGAGGTGGAAAAATGCATTGAAAGACTAGGAAAAACCAAGGCTGAACTATACTACTCAAGATTTAGCATTTTAGAATCGCTGTGGATAGCTGCAAGGCTTATCAGAGACAAATCCTTCAACATGGAAAGATTCCGCCAAGGTTTAAGAAGCGTCACAAGGAGCGGCAAATACATAGTTATAGAGGAGGATGACCGGGTCTTCGAAGAAGCTTTAAAGCTTTACGGACTAGGGCACAGGGATATGATGGATAATATACTTTATGCCTCCTCGGCCATCCTCGGCCTCAAACTGTTATCAGTAGATACAGAGTTAAAAGAATTCATACAAAGCAAAGGGCTAGAAGACACAATAATATCACCGAGCCAAATCATCCACGAAACTAAAAAATAGATCAATGAACCTTAACTATTACGAAATTTCAACTCCATAAACACCACAGGAACACCAACCAATATACAGCAGGAGGAAAACGATTAGAACAAAGCTTACTTAGAGACATAGCGTCGCAAAGCGCCTCCCAGCCAACCCCGGTAATCAGCCCCTCAGGGTAAATCCAGGGGTAACTCCAAGGAAAGCACCGTAAATCCACCAAGGGCTTGAAGAACCCGTACCCGCCTCCGCACGCCCCACTGAAACATCAGCCTCAGGAACCTCCATATCCCCGGCGGAGACCCCGGAGGCCTTAGACAACCCAGAACTGCTGACCGCCCTAACCTCTAGAAAAAGGCCGTAGACCCTGAAAATATGCTTTCTAACCCACTGGCTTTCGAAGCCCGCCCAAGCATCCCGCAGCTCACCCTCCACCCTAACCCTGACGACCACAGTCCCGTTACAGCGCTGAACATCCACAGCCTCGAAACGCCAGGCAAAACTCACCCCCTTGCTAAGCCTGCCGCGGAAAACCCTATCCAGCAACCTAGACAAGGCCTCGGAGTCAGCCACCCCCTCCAACCGTAGAACGGTGTTGTTCAGCCTGTAAAGCCTATCCCTGGACTCCTGCAGCCTATAAACCCTTAAGGGATAACCCAGAACAAGCCTAACAGTCCTGTTTATCCCCACGCCAAGCTCCCTATTAATGAGGAAAACCCTGGCTTCAACCACTATCTTGACAGCCCCCGCCGAAAGCCTAACAGGCAGGCCGACCAACCTATTCCCCCAGGCAACCTCTCCCTCACACGCCTCCCCGTACCAGAGCCCAACCAGCTCAACCCCAGCCTCCGGGAAAAACCTGGTCCTAACCAGCTTCCCGAACAGGTCCGCCGACAGGGAAAAACGGCCCGTTCCACCGCCCCGCGCCCAGGCTCCCACACACCTGTCAAACCCAACCAAGGCCTCCCTAGCCAGCCAATACTCCACGTTCTCCAGATAGATGTCCCCTACCTGAAGCATGGCTGACAACACCCTACAGTTCCTGTAAAACACCGCCACAGAAGCCATGTCAGCTACAGCGTTCACCACAACGGCAAAAAACAGAAGCGAGGCCAACGTGAGCGATGGGACAGCCAGCCTCAACCCCCAGCCCCCTCCACCCTACAGTAGATACAGGCATCCCCGTAAACCCTCACCCTGAACTCTATCCACTCCCCCCGGCCCGGCTCAGGATCGCCATACTCCGACAAAACCCTGCCTGCGACGCGGAGCGCCACATATGCGCAGCCAGCCGCACGAAGCCGCTCAGCCAGCCCGGCAAACACCCTCTCAGCCCCAGAATAATCCCGCCCCGCCAGCCGCTGAGCAACCCTGTCCACCAAGCCCTCCAGATAGGCCTTCTTTAAAGCCTCCCTTACATGTTTAGCCCTAGACGCCAGGGAAACAGCCGTCCTGACAGGCGACTCGTCAAGGATGTTTACAACAGCTATGCTGGCCGTCACCAGCACAGCGGCGAGCAGGGCATCCACAGCGTAAAGGTTCATCTCAACCACCCACCGCCCTCAGGAAGGCTTGAAGCCTAAGGCTGAACTCGGCGTAGGCTACCGAGACCATAAAGACGAGCAGCGTGGCGGCAACTATGAACAGCCCCGCTAACGCCGCCCTCCCCCTCCCGGACCTCACGGCTCAACCACCCGGCCCCCCGCTATCTTTAGAACCCTGCTAGGCGTGTCCAGCAGCCTTAGCCTGGGCAACCGCACCTCAACCCAGCCCCCCTCCGGAACCTCGCGGCGCAGCCCGGAAACAGCCTCCCCAACCATCTTCTCGAACACCTCCCTGCACTCCAGCGTTATCCGGCTAGCCAGCCTCAGCTCCAGCGCAGCCACGGCGGCGGTCAGCAGGATCCAGACCAGCATGTAGTAGGCGGCCTCAACCTCGGACACGGCTACTACACCTCCCCCCGCAGAACCAACATGACCAGTCCAGACCTCCCCTTTACAGCAACCGGCACACCGCCAACCCCGGAATCGCCGCAAACCCGCCTCAGCTCAACATAGTCCAGGACCACGTCCACGGAGCCGCCTTCAACCACGGCAGGCATGCTCTCCATCATCCCAACAGCTATAGCGCCCACCAGCACCAGGTTAACCAGAGCAGCCACAGCATACGCCACCGCCCGCCTCAAGAACACCCCCCGCAAAAACCTGTTCAAAACAGTATTTAAGAAAACTAGATTCCAAGGCGCGAAACCACCCATTCAGCAGCCGACGAAGCCAAGAAGAAGCCGGCAGCGGCCGCAGCACAGATCCTCAAGGCAACCCGCCGGCCGGACAGCGCCGACTCAGAAACTAGAGCAGCCGCAGCGGCTATCCCAGAATACAGCAGACGGGCTGAAAAAGCCGCCACAACCCCCTGCCTAACCGGGAGTATCAGAGACGTAGTCATGGCCAGCACAGCGAGGGACACTGTTACTATTCCCGTTAAAAGCCGGGTTCTAAACCTCGCCAGCTTAACCTCCTCCTCAAAAGCCTTAACGACAAGCCTCCTAGTCCTAACCAGCCCAACTATGTGCCGAGCAGCCTCAGACAACTCCTCGCTCCCAGCGCCAGCCATCGACAGAAAGACACGGTCCTCCGGGGCCAGCCGCCGAACCCTCACCCTATCCACCGGAACCCCGTTCCTTAACCAGTGCGCTACTGCATGCAGCTTCTCACCAACCCCACCCCTCGGCGAAAACCGCCCGGCGAGCCCTACAAGCGCCCTCTCAACGCTCACCCCATCCTTAAGCTCCCTGGAGAGAGCCAGGTAGAGATCCTCCTCCCCCCAGTCACGCCCAGCAGGCCTACTACGGCGAGGCCTTAGAAACAACGCCGTCAAAAGGCCGTACAGTGCCAGCCGA
>CAYSTQ010000161.1:0-4664 GCA_964433855.1 uncultured Thermoproteales archaeon | reverse complement strand
CTCGACTATATGGATAACATATCAGCTTGCGACAGCCGGCATTCCAACTCTTTCATCTCCAGGCCCAGGTATGCCGTTGCCATTGGCGCTAGACCTAGTTGTAGCCATGCCGGTGTCTTGGATGCCCTTAGTGTCGGACTACAATAGGTTCGCTAGACGGCCGCGCTCAGGCTTCCTCGGGACCTTTGCCGGCTATACTCTCGCCAACACCTGGTTCTATGCTTTAGGCGCAGGACTAGCTCTCTCGACGGGGTCGGAAGATGTTGTAACACCTATACTTACCCTTCTATACGGTAACCTGGCGCTGATACTGATACTCGTGGACGAGACGGATAATGCCTTCGCCGACATCTACTCGGCCTCCGTCTCTATCCAAAACGCCTTCAGGGCCAGCCATTGGAAACTGGCCGTCACAGTAGCCGCTGTCTCGTTCACAGTAGCCGCCGTAACCCCTATAACCCAGTACGAAAACTTCCTGTTGATGATAGGCGGCGTCTTCGTACCTCTGTTCGGCGTTCTCATAGCGGATTCCCTCGGCAGGAACTATGACCTAAATGATTTCTATGAGAAGGCTCCAAGCCTGAACCCGCGTGGCCTAGTTGCCTGGCTAATAGGGGCGGCCACGTATTTCGCTATAGCCTACGGATACCCGGATCTAGGGGCTACTATCCCCTCTCTAGCCATCTCGTTTGCGACTCATATGCTTCTCGCCCGGAGGTTGTCTGGAAATGGTCTGGCTTAAAACTCATGGGAAAATACCAGTCGCTTTAACGATCGCTGGAAGCGACTCCGGCGGGGGTGCAGGGATAGAGGCCGATCTTAAGGCGTTTGCAGCCATGGGAGTACACGGGACGGTGGCGCTAACCGCTATAACCGCCCAGAACACTGTTGCCGTAACCGGGGTGCAGGATGTTTCGATAGACATTATAAGGAAGCAGATAGAGGCAGTTGTGGAAGACCTGGGGGTTGACGCCGCTAAAACCGGAATGCTTCACACCAGTGAGATAATTGAGGCCGTAGCGGACGAGGTTGAGAAACACGGTTTTCCACTAGTCGTGGATCCCGTTATGATAGCTAAGAGCGGAGCACCGCTGCTTAAGCTTGAGGCCCGGGACACCCTGGTTAGAAGATTGCTTCCTCTAGCCACGGTGGTCACGCCTAACGCCCCCGAGGCCGAGGCTATACTTGGCGTGAAGATAAGGAGCGTGGAGGACTTGAAACGTGCAGCCGAGGCCATATCTAGGCTCGGCCCAGAGGCGGTTGTGGCTAAGGGCGGCCATATCGGTGGCAAGGAGGCTGTCGACATACTGTTTTTCAAAGGAAGATTCTACGAGTTCAGAGCCCCCCGTATAGAAAGCAGGGCTACGCATGGAACGGGCTGCAGCTTCTCAGCCGCTATAGCGGCGGGGCTCGCCAAAGGCTTAAACGTTGTTGAAGCGGTTAAAGAGGCTAAGCGTTTAATAACGCTTGCGGTCCGCTACGGCTTGGAGATCGGCAGGGGGCATGGCCCGGTGAACCCGATGGCTGTACTCTATGTTGAGTCGGAGAAATGGCGTACATACAGCAGAGTCCGTGAAGCCGTGGATATCGTGGAGTCCGAGCCGCTGGCGGCCCGTCTCATACCTGAAGTAGGCATGAACATCGTTATGGCGTTACCCGGAGCCGAGAAAACGGACGAGGTTGTCGGGATACCAGGCAGAATTGTTAGATCCCGAGGAAGGCCTAGGGCTGTCTCCTCGCCGGAGTTCGGTGGCTCGTCGCATCTAGCCAGATACATTATAGCGGCTATGAAGCACAGTCCTGACGTAAGGGCAGCCATAAACATAAGGTTCTCAACCAGTTTAGTGAAGAAGCTTGCAGACATGGGTTTAACGGTCTCCTATTACGACAGGAGGGAGGAGCCGGAGGAGGTTAAAGCCAAGGAGGGCGCCACCGTGCCCTGGGGGGTTGAACAAGCTGTGAAAAGGACTGGCAGGGTTCCAGACGTGATCTATCATAGAGGCGACTGGGGTAAGGAGCCAATGATAGTCCTACTCGGAGAGGACCCTGTTAAGCTCGCAGAAATAGTAGTGAGTCTAGCGAGAGATGATGCACATGAAAGCTAGCTTTAAAATGGCTTTAGCAGCTATCCTAGTAGCAGTCGGAGTCGTCATAGCACCCTTCTTCTACATACCATTTGTGACAACGAAGGCTTATCCAGGCCAACATATGGTGAACACAATAGCTGGCGTGTTACTAGGACCCTGGTGGGCAGCCGGAATAGCCATCGTCATAGGTCTCATAAGGATGTCGCTAGGTGTTGGGACTATATACTCCATGCCGGGGGGCGTACCGGGAGGTCTTGTGGTGGGCCTGGTTGCTTGGGCGATCCGTAAAACAGGGTTTAAAAGGGTAGAGTTCGCAGCTCTAGCTGAGCCTATAGGTACAGCTCTAATAGGCGGCACACTAGCCCTCTACGTGGTAGCCCCCTTCATAGGTGATGAAAGGCTTGCAGCCATAGGGTTAATACCTCTGTGGGGGCTATGGGCGGCGAGCAGTGTGACGGGCAGCGTCCTGGGCTTTATAATACTTGGTGTGCTTCAAGCAACTGGTATCTACAGTTTCACTGAGAACCATGCGAAGGTTTCCTTGGATCAAAACAGTTAAAAACTTAAATATATTATCTTTTTCAATAAACATTCACCGTGAAGTCTATGCACACGGCAATCCCTGAGAAACGCATCTCTTCCCGGCATACAACCCGCAAAATTCTCATCTTAGGCGATGTCAGAACCGGTAAAACAAGGCTTACAGTAAAGCTTCTTGTCAACTTAATAAGCCTGGGCCACGGCCCCCAAATATCAGTTATAGACGTAGCTCCGCAAGGAGCTGCTGTTGGAGGCAGGCTTAGTGAGTATCTGCCAAGCATCGAGAAAATGGTTGCTCAGTATCTTGTCCCTGAAACCGTATACACTCCGAGGCTAACTGGTAAAACCGGCAATGAAGTGCTTAGACTGGCTAGGGAAAACGCCCGTTTAACGGAGCCTTTATTTAGAACTTATCTCGGCAACCCGACACCCATACTTGTTGTAAACGATTTGTCAATATATCTTCAGGCAGGTGATACCGGTTTGATTCTGGAATGTATTAGCACAGCTGAGATGTTTCTGGGTAACAGCTATTATGGTGTCTTCTTCGACGATAAAGGCTCCGGCATCACTGAGAGAGAAAGAATGCTTGTAAATGATATAATTGATACTCTAAAGCTAGACGTAATATTTCTACGGTAAAATGGATCAGTTGGGCTAGCTGTCTAAGACTCGTGTTTGTCTGAGCCCTAAATGTTTTTCTCTTCTCTACTAGTTTAACAAGCTAAAGCTATGCTTTACAAAGATTATAGTTGATAAAGTTTGTCTAATATTTCTTTGCATTAATTATAATTTTCCTAGGGATAAAAACTTATATTTTATATCGGATAATTTAAACTAAGTAAAGTCTTGCTAATAATAGGCGGCTCTAGTGAACATAAGTAAAATACTTGAGGAACTTAGAGGAAAGGGATACGTGATAGAGGAGCATGTTCCCATCACGGGCGTTTCGGGCCTCGTCCACCTATTTAGAATCGTTGTATGGTCAAGGGAAAAACCATTAGCGGTTAGCGTATACGATGAAATAACCATTGAGGCAGTAATAGACATTGCCGCAAAACACGTCGACGTTAGAAAATCCCAGATAATAGTTTATGATAAAGCCAGCCCATATATCCTGAAGCTTTTTAAAAGCAGTGTTAAAATACTAGCAGTTAAACCGGGTGAACTAGTAGAAACCGTTGAGAAAGTGTTTGGCAGATCTAAAGACGGGGATTAACGGTTATTTCTAAGACAGCCAGGCTACGGTAATATCTCGCCTCTTCTTCCCACTTTAAACACGCAACACTCGTCTCCCTTTGCAATACATTCAGTCTCTTCAGAATACATTAGTTCATCGAAAAATCCTGTTAGAAAGCCAGCTGTCATATCCCTTACAAGATGGCTTTGCGGCTCTGATGAATTCTTAAACAATCCACATTCAAAGGAGTCCCAGATCCTGACAATAGCTCGGCACTCCTTGAGATTAAGCTCAGCTTTAACGGTTCCAAAGCCTACATGTTTAAAAAGTTCCTGGCCCAGCATCATGGCTTTGGCCAAATCACCTTTGGCAAACCTACGTAGTTCCTCATGCACGGCCTGGCCTATTTCTAGGCCGACGTGATAGAGCATTACCATATAGCCAGTCCCAGCTCTCTCCCTCAATCTTTTTAAAAGAGCCTCATAAACCGTTTTCCTAAATATTATCGCTCTCTCCCCGATCATGGTCAGGGAAAGAAGGTATTATCTATAGCTACGCCGTCGAAAACGGGCCTAATTACCTCTGCCTTCTTGACACCAGCTATCTTTCTGAGCTCGACAGCTATTTCACTCATGTAGGAGCTCATACCTGTTAGATCAGCGAAAACTACGGCTTCAACCTTTATTAGGCCTTGGCTTCAAAAATTTAAAGTGAACAACTGAGACGCCTCTCCTCGCAAATGTATTTAGTACTGAGGCTAAAATATCCGGCTTACTGCTCTCCTCCGATGAGATAATTACGTGAAACCCAGCAATATGTCTGCTGGGAAAACATACGAAGCACCCTATCTCGTATGG
>CAYSTQ010000160.1:0-4705 GCA_964433855.1 uncultured Thermoproteales archaeon | reverse complement strand
TGTTTCAGCCCAGCCACGTTTCTCAGGCACCGACTTTAAATTAGAACGTTATTTTCAAAGTCTTTATTTCGAAAGGCCCTATCTCGAAGACCACGTCGCTTCCCTCTAGGCTAAGCGGCTTAACGGGGACACCGTCGGCCTTAACCTCCTCCACGTGCTTAGGCTTTTTAAAGAACTTGATCCTTGTCATCGCTTTACGTCCCTCAGCTTCGTAAATCCTGATGATCAGCGATCCGTCCTCCACGTATATAGCTGATGCCATGACGTTAACGGGTTCTATGGAGAGGAAGCTCATTTCCCTCGGCATCCCGGCCTCGTCACAGGGTTTTTCCACGGGCCTAGCCAGCAATGGGGCGTTATACTCGGCGCCGAGCAGGTGCGGATGTAGATCCGGCTTTACATGGGGGACAGCGGCATACTCGTATTTGACGGTTTCACCTTCCATGAAACCGCGGCTGCTCTCACCCTTATACTCGAACGCCGTGGACCTCATAAGCGTTATGAACATTATTCCGTCGACAACATTGTTCCCCGGCAATCCCCTGTTAAGCAGGCATAACCCCCGGCCGTCGGCCGAGTAGTCAACCCAGTTAAGAGCAGGGTATTCACCTTCACCTCTCTCAACATAGCCGAAGGGCACCTCGTGCCTTATCACGCCCCTCCCTATACTCGTCGGGAAACATGCCCTCAACCTGTAGTGCTTACCGTGATGTTCTACAACAGTTTCAAACTCTATCCTTGGAATCCCAGCATACAGGAATATGTACTGTACGTACCGCAGCCTTATAGTCGTCCAAAAGGCGATTTCACCTGATACTTTCACGGCTACCCGTACAGGGCCTGACTCAACCAGCTCCACGCTCTTTACACCGTGCCAGGACTCCGCGAACCCCCAGAGCTTAGGGTCTCCTATTCGGAAATACCTTTCAGCTAAAGCCGCCTCTCCGGGAGGCAGGCTCTTCCCAGACCTGTACTCCCGGTATATGTCCGCGAGACTCCTCGGATAAGGATCCCTTGGATCGGGTAGCGGCATTACGTTGTAGAAGTCACCTCTATCTATCTGAAGCACCAGGCTGTTGAAGAAGGGTTTCTCGGAAGAAACGAATTCATCCCCTGTTTCCTTATGAACCAGGCTTTTAACCGTGCCATCCCTTCCCACTACCACTTTGAAGAACCTGTTCTCCAGCGATAAACCCTCGGCTTTAACGTCCGTCCGTAGGGCCTGGCCGCCCACGCCTTTAACTACTCTGTAGATCTTGTAGCCGAAAGGCGGTACTTCAGCTATGAACAGGAGCATGGCCGACTTAAGCCCACCTTTCTCCATGGACACCCTTCTGGACGCATAGAGGGACTCCTCCTCCCACCCGGGCCCTGGACCAGCCGCAGCAGGCAGATGGCTCGGGGGCTCTTCGCCGTAAAACTCCTTGTCGACAAGCTGGCAAGGCACCTCCATCTCTCCGTCGAAAATCCTTACGCCGTCCACATCCCTATCCGTGAAGCTCAGCCGTATCCTCACGACGTCCCTTCTCGGGTAGGGCAACGGGTTGAAGACTATCACTGGAAGACCGGGAGCATCTGATTCAGCCTTCGAGGCGATGAAACCAAGTGCCTCAGATATTAGCGAGTCCAGCCTTTCCCCGTTACTTTCAATGATCCTTAAGGCCCACTCATAAACCGGGTCTACACAGCTTCCAGCCAGCACGTCGTGGAACTGTATTTTGAATAGATCCTCCCAGCAGGAGGCCAATTCCTCGTAGGGATATCTGTAGCCGAGAAGAAAGGCCGCTGTGGCGACGGCCTCGGCCGAAAGAAGCCTGTACTCAACTCTTCTACAGCCCTGTTTAACCCTTATTCTAGAACCATACGTTCCTGTTAGCGTCGGGTTCATATCGCCTTCAACGACCGGGAGAGCCTTCTCCCTGAAGCTCTCTAGAAACCTGGATGGCGCCGAGAAGAAAACCCTTATGTCTCCAAGCCTGCTATTCAGTTTCTCAACGGTCTGGGGCAGTTCCCTGTCAGGCACAGCGTAGTCTCCCCCTGATAGCAGGAGAACATCACCCCCTGTACCCCTGCTAAGCTGGTCGACCAAGGCTTTAAAGCCTTCTAGGCTTTCTGGCACCGAGCCACCATAACTGCCGTAATAGGCGACCACTAGTGCGCCGCCAAGCCCTTTCCAGAGGAAGACCTTAGGCGGGTCTTCACCAAGCCCCCTGCTGAACTGAACGTATTTGAAGCCGCAGGCTGAGGCTATCTGTGGTATCTGCGCGTTATTACCGAAGACATCGCCGAGCCATAGGATCCTGGCTCTCCCGCCGAAGGCTTCGATGAGCCTTCTGCCCCAAACCACGTTTCTGAGGAACGACTCTCCGAGAACCATGTTGTTGTCCGTCTGTATATAGGGCGCGGCAACCTCAACCCTGCCTGTGGAGACAAGCTCTCTGAGATGGCTGAGGTGCTCCGGTATGAGCCTAGCGGCGAGCTTCAGGAGGAAGGCCTGCTCGAGAAGAAATGTGTAGCTGGGATGTTCCTTAGCCAGGTTAAGCATTTCGACGAGGATGTATTTGACCCGGGGCATATACTCTCTGAAGGTCCTGAGATAAGCCAGGTCGTAGTGAAAGCTTGGAACCACGTGTATGTTAAGACCCCTCAAACACGGCCACCTTGCCGAAACAATGGAGGAGAAAGTAAATATAGTTAAGCCAGTGGAGTTTTCAGGGGTCCGCCCTAGCGTCTACCGAGGCTTTCAAAATGGTTTTTGAAGGCTATACGCATAATCTTGATATCTGAGGACAGGGCGACGAATCTGAAACCCTCATCTATGCGTTTCCGGGCCTGCTCGGCAGACTCGGTGTGTATCCCCGGCATCTTATCAAGGCTTTCATAGACCCTCAAAACTTTTTCCAGGGCTTCTTTAAACCTTGGATGGTCAAGCTGCCTAGGTACCCCAGGTTTACGCTTAGGTCGCTAGGCCCTACATACGGGACCTAGGGGTTTAAAAAAGAGGGGGCGTCTATGGAATTCCGGTGCTGGATCAGCTCAGCTGGACAGCTATGACCTCGTATGCCTCTATCTTGGGAATGGTGAAAGCTAGCGAGCCGTCCACGACCTCGAAGGACAGCTTCTTCCCCAGCCATAAGGCCCTAACCTCATCGGCGGAGGACAGGCCGGGGATCCTAACCCTTAGATCCGTGATGGGAAGTATGTTTTCGAAGGGCCGGCTCATTTCGCTGGTGAAGTTGACGAAGTGTATTAGAAGCAGGTCTTCATCTTTGCGTCTAACCGTTACCTCTAGGGTCTGAGGAGCGTTCTCCAGCTCCACGATCCTGACTTCATCCTTCATGCATACGGCGTTCTCTATGATGAGCCTGTGCTCCCTCAGCCTATGTGTCCAGTAGCTGGCGCCGAAGCCACCCGCGAAATATATGAATAGTCCCTCGCCGCAGGTGTTCACGGTTATGGCGGGATGTTTACTCAGTGGCTGCAGGGGCAGGTATCTTCCCGGGGCCTTCTCTCTGAAAACGGCGACCGCCGTGCAGCCGTCAGGATATGTGGCGGCCCCGAAGAAGGGCGCCGGGATGTCGCCCAGCGCTATACCCTTAAATATTCTGTGCGGCTTATTCAGCGCCACATAGTCCCAGTTCAGTGGCCCCAGTATTCTTCCGACGCTTCTCACTCCGAAACACTCGGTGAGGGCGAAGTTGTCCCTCCTAAGCCCGTGCTCATCATACAGTGAGGTCTCGAACGTGGCGACGACGTTGCCTCCTCTACTAACGAACTCCCTGATTCTTTTAGCGCTCCTGTCCGACATGCAGGCCACGTTAGGCAGTATCAAAACCCTGTACCTGTTAGGTATGCCTTCCTCTAGAACGATATCGTCGAGCACGTCGAACGGCAGATGGGACCGAAGCAGAGCTTCATAGAAGCCGTAGAAGGAATATGAGTAGTTCCTCGCCAGCTCTGATTTGCCGACCTTCGCGCCGGGTGGGAGGAAGTCTATCTCGGGCACCTCGGAGCCGTAGAAGTCGGCGGTTCGGCTAGACCATACCAGGCCGACCCTGGCAGCGGATCCGGTTCCAGTATAGTACTCCTCATGCTCCTCCAGGAACCTGATCATTTCTACTGCTGCGTCGACCGAGCGAGTGCCGACGGCCCCATGCGGGCTGTACCACGGGTTGGCCCCATTAGCCACGGTGTCGGCTATCAGCAGTCTAACCTCGTTCTCGGTCAGCGGATACTTGTCCCAGGGCCTATGGTCCCCGGCTATGAATATCACCCTCGGCTTCCCCTCAGCCTGGGTCTCCAGTAGCTTAGCAGTTGCTCCGGGCTTCCAGTACGGCACTTCGTTCGGGGGAGAATAAAATATGAATCCTCCCTCAGCCCCAAGGATATGCTGGTGTTTTATCAGTCTCCTATTGTCCCTGGCGTTAGGCCATGCCGGTACGAGGCCGCTAGAGTTCATATATATTATCGCTTCTGGTCGAACCTCCTCAAGCGCTTTCTTCGCATCCCTTAGGAACTCCGCTATGCTGTCGTACCTAAACTCCAGGAAATGAGCCCAGGACTCGTTCCCCCAGTCTCCCCATGACGGCAACTCCTCCCCATATCTCTCCCTGAACTTGTCTCTGCAGTACTTGCAGTAGCAGGCCTGAGGGTAGAAGCACGGGCCGTCCAGGAATATGCCGTCAATACTGTACTCGCTGCCGAG
>CAYSTQ010000159.1:0-4743 GCA_964433855.1 uncultured Thermoproteales archaeon | reverse complement strand
AGACAGCCCCCTAAACCCTATATAGGCGAACTATTAAGCGTTAACGCCACCAGCCTTTTAAACAGGACGCGCCAACAGAATAATGCCCCCGATGATCAAGGGCCCAAGCGTTGACCGATGAAAGCCTCTAAAACACGGTGAGGGGGCCGACATGTTTTCGAACACCTGCAAAAACGCCTACAGATCTCCTAGAACCTTCAGGGCTTTAAAAACCGTAAATCGGCAAACGGCTTCAACAGATCCTGCAAAAACCTCTCGAAAACCCCGGTTTTAGAAAGACTGTAGTTAAGCCTAACCTCGACGTCCTCCGGAGCCACCAGGGAGAGGAAGTCGTTAAGGTTCGACGTAGCTATCTGGGCTACCACCAGCACGTCACTTTTAACGTTCACAGCAGCCCCCCTTATAGCCTCGGTAAACCCCCCGTTCCTATGGAACGTCGTGTCCACCGGGAACCATGTAACCCCGTTAAGCGAGGCCATCGCGAATATATGCCACCGTATATTGACAGCCCTCTCCTTAAAAGGGCCGCCGGACGCCTCCTGAACCGCCCCGGGCGAGTAGACGGCCGCGAAATACGTGAAAGACGGTATCCCCGCTATGCGGAGCGCCGCCACGAGAAGAGCAGCCTGATCCCCGCAGGCCCCGCTCCCCCGCTCGACAGTAGCCGTGGGATGCCTTATCTCAAGCCCGGGCTCCGTATCCTGCACATTCTCCTCAATCCACCTAACGATGTTAAGCAGCTTCTCCCGGTCGGTAGAGCCCCTAACCAGCTCCCTAACCCTAGACCAGTCATACCTGTCGTCCCTATAGTTCCAGAGCCCGGAGCTACCGGTGAGATTCCAGATGGGCAACCCGGTGTCAAGCATAATTCCCGACTCCTCCGTCGCATGAGTCCTGAAAACGCCGAGCCCAAACAGATCCACGTACGAATATATCACCTGGACAAGGGTCACGTTAACAAGGCCGCCAGGCGGCACATTCACAGCCTCCCGGGACACCAAGACGCGGTTCCCATCCCCATCCAGGGCCGTCTGGAACCGCCCAGTCCAGTTCTCCCCGTTCACAAGCACCGAGTAGCCAGCCAAGGTCTGCCAGCCAGGTATGCTGGGTGCCAAGACCAGTTTCAGGGGCAGGCTAGACATGTTAAGCCTAAAGACCGTACTCCTTCTGTTGACCAAGGTTATCGAGACCATATAGCGGTACTCGGCCACAAGCCCCTTTCCAGCCCAGGCCAGGACTACGGCCACAGATCCGGCGGCGAGAGCTACTAATATAAGTAAGCCCAGCAATTTCCTCTTCAAAGACTCTCACACCCTAGGGCTTAAACCTACCCTTAATATATTTTCCCAGTCTTTAAACGTTAACGGGGTGGTTACACGTGAAGGGGAGCCCTCTCCTGGGAAAGGTAAAGCCGCGGACACCAGGCCAGGAAAGACTGGTGAACGCCCTCCTAAACGAGGAAAACATGATAGTCGGCGTCTTCGGCCCAACCGGAACAGGTAAAAGCCTTATATCGGCCGCCTACGCCCTCGACGCCCTGGAGAGAGGACTCTACAGCAGCCTGATAATCTGCAGACCCGTCGTAGACGTAGCGTCCGGCAGGGAGCTAACGGCCGTGGAGCTAGGCGAGCTATACTACAGGCTAGCCTCAGAATACCTGTCCGACCTCCTAACCCCCATCGTCGGAACCAGGCTCGAGGAAATGTTCAAAAAGGGGAAAATACTGGTGGCCGACAGCCACTTCCTCAAAGGCCGAACCTTCAACGACTCGATAGTGTTCTTCGACGACATACAGAACGCCCCGCCGGAGAACGTCGTCGAAGTGGTCAGCAGGATAGGCGACGGCTCAAAACTAATAGTCGCCGGAGACCCCGTCCTCCAGAGGCCGCCGACCCCCGAAGCGGCCGACAGCGTAAGCATGATAAGAGAGATCCTGCTCGGCGAGCAGAAGGCGGCTGTCATAGACCTCGGCATAAGGGACATGGTCAGGCCCGGCGCCAGGATAGGGCTCAGGTTCACCCTCGAGCTTAAAATGCGCAAGCGCTCCCTGAAGGAGTCGGAGGCCAGGCTAGCCAGGATAATCCGGGATAAAGCCCCGGACACCGACGTCATCACCGCCGTCGAGTTCAAGGCGGTCAAGGAGGACCTCGGGGTCAGGGGCGCCGCCGTCCCCGACGTCCTAGTAATAGTTAAAGAAGGCTACCTCGGCAGGCTCGTGGGCAGAGGCGGCGAAAGGATAACCGCCATAGAGAAGGAGTCCGGCCTCAGGATAAGGGCCGTTGAGCTAACCCTAGACCTGAAAAACATCATAACGGCCATACACCCCGTCAGCTGGATAGGTAAACACATAAAGTCCGTCGACTTCGCCGGCCCCCGGCTCCTGGTAGAGGTCTCCAGGGATAAGCTAGGCGCCTTCATAGGCCAGGGGGGCTCCCACGTAAAGCTCGTCGACGCCGTGTTCAAGGAGCTGATAGGGGTCGAGGTCGAGGCCCAGGGCGTGTAAGCCTAGAAGAGGCAGAGTGGTTCCAGGATGCAGGCCAGGATGTTCGACGCCGTCATAATAGCCGAGAAGAACAGCGTGGCGAGAGCCTTCGCCCGCAACGTCTCAGACGGCGGCAAATACAGCGTAGAAAGGCTCAACAGGCTCCCACTATACGTGTTCAAGAGGCGCGGCGAAACCTGGGCCTCCTTCGGCGTAAGCGGCCACCTCATGGACTACGACTTCGCCGAGGAGTACAACAGCTGGAGAAGGGTCGACCCCAGAGTCCTCTTCAGCATTGAGCCCATAAAGGTCGTCAGAGGCGGCAACTACAGGTATGTTAAGGCGCTAAGACAGCTAGCAGCCAGATCAGACTACTTCATACTGGCGCTAGACGCCGACCCCGAAGGCGAAAGCATAGCCTTCGAAGTAATGAACGTGATTAAAAGAGCCAACCCAAGGGCGAGGTTCAGGAGAGCATGGTTCTCAGCCCTCACCAAGAAGGACCTCGAGGAGGCGCTAGAGAACCTCCGAAGCCCCGACCCAAACCTGGCCAGCAAGAGCTTCGCCCGCATGCAGATAGACCTAACCATAGGGGCGGCCTTCACCAGGGCGCTGACCAGGCTTGTAGAGAAGAGAAACCCACGGGCCTTCCCCAGAGGCATGTTCTTGAGCTACGGGCCCTGCCAGAGCCCCGTACTCTACCTAGTCGTCAAAAGAGCCCTGGAAAGAGAGAAATTCAAAAAACAGAAGTTCTACGTCGTCGTAGCCGAGCTCGAGGCCGACGGAGCCAGGTTCAAGGCCACCTGGGGAAGCGGCCTACAGGCCAGCAGAGAGGACGCCGAAAAGGTGCGCAGAGCCGTCGAAGCCGAGGCCGCTGGCCTAGTTGTAAAGGCGGTCTACAGACAGGCCAGCAAGAAGCCGCCGATACCGCTGAACACAGTGGAGCTGGAGCGCAGGGCCAGCAGGTTCCTCAACATACGCGCCAAGGAAGCCCTAGACACAGCCGAGAACCTGTACCGGGACGGCCTCATATCCTACCCGCGGACCGAAACAACCATCTATCCTCCAACCCTAGACCTCAGATCTATAGCCTCAATGTTCACAAGGCACAGCCTCTACGGAGGCTACGCGTCCACGCTCCTAGCCGCCAAGCCCAGGCTAACCCCTACAGCCGGCAAAGACGACGACAAAGCCCATCCACCGATATATCCGACCAGGGCGGCCCCCGTCGAGTACGTGGCGAAGAAGTTCGGCCGGGCTGGCCAAGCCATATACGACCTCGTCGTCAGGCATTTCCTAGCCACCCTGAGCGACGCCGCCGTCCTCGAACGCCAGTCCATAACCGTTAAAATAGCCGGGTACGAGTTCAAGGCGGTAGGCGTCAAAGTCGTCAAAGAGGGATACTTCGAAATATACCCGTTCGAGAGGCCCACGGAAAGAATACTGCCGAGGCTGGAGAAGGGCTCCCAGGTAAGGCTCGTCAAGGCCGAAGTGGTTGAAAGAGAGACCCAGCCGCCCCCCCTCCTCTCAGAGTCCGAGCTTCTGGCGCTCATGAGGAGATACGGTATAGGGACGGACGCCACCATGCAGGAGCACATCCACACAAACATAAGGAGGAGATACTTCACCATAAACAGGAAGAGATGCATACCCACGCCGCTCGGCAGGGCGGTCGCCCTAGCCCTAGAGGAGCACGTACCCGAGATCGTGAGACCCGAGGTCAGAGGCGAGATAGAGAGGGAGCTGCAGAGAATAGCCTCAGGGGAGAAGCCGCCTGAGGAAGTCGTTAAAACAGTTAAAGTCAGGTTCCTCGAATACTACGATAGGCTAATGAGATACGGCGACAAGGTCGCCGAAAGCCTCCTGAAAGCCGTCAAAGACACGTACGGAGGCGAGCAGAGGCGATGGCGAAGATAATACGTCTGAAAAGCCTTAAGGAACTGGAGGACAGGCTGAAGCCCGCCATAGAAGCCCTAGCCAGGGGCGAGCTGGTAATATACCCCACCGACACCGTCTACGGGCTAGGCGCAGACCCCTTCTCAGCGCAAGCCGTGGAGAAAGTCTACAGGGCCAAGAAGAGAGACCCTGGAAAGCCACTCCCAGTCCTCGTCGCCGACATAGACTCAGCGAAAAAAATAGCCGTAGTAAGCAGAGAGGCCGAAATCCTTATGAAGGCCTTCTGGCCAGGCCCGCTAACCATAGTCCTGCCGAGAAAGCCATCCCTGCCAAGCATCGTGACAGGGGGGAAGCCAGCGGTCGGC
>CAYSTQ010000158.1:0-4800 GCA_964433855.1 uncultured Thermoproteales archaeon | reverse complement strand
AAGCCCCACCGGGTTAGCCACGCCCTTTCCCGCTATGTCGAACGCCGCGCCGTGAACTGCCTCAAACATCGCGTATCGGTCCCCAATATTATATGATGGACAGATGCCCATGCTCCCCACAAGCCCAGCTATCTCATCACTCAATATGTCGCCGAACATGTTCGTTGTAGCTATAACGTCGAAGCTACTCGGCCTACTAATAAGCGCGTAGGCAGCCGCGTCAACTATCATGTAGTCGACCTCCAGTTCCGGATATTCCGGAGCCATCCTACGGGCCACCTCTATGAAAAGCCCGCAGGTCTCCCTCAATATGTTGGCCTTATGAACCACTGTAACCTTCCTCCTGCCGTTCTCCCTAGCGTATTCGAAAGCCTTCCTAAGCAACCTTGAAGACCCTTTCTCCGTGATAACCCTAAGGCTGACGGCAACCCCTTGCGTCAGCGAAAACTCAACTCCGCTATAAAGCCCCTCCGTGTTCTCCCTAAACAATATTATGTCGATGTCCCTGAACGGAGAGATGGGAGTGCTTCTGAAAACCCTTATGTTAGCGTAAAGATCCAGGCGCTTCCTGAGCAGGACGTTAACGCTTCGATAGCCTTCCGGGGTAGTTGGGGTAGCTATCGGACCCTTAAGCAGTGCATCACAGGACTCTATGGCCTCAAGATCCTCCTCGCTTATAGCCACGCCTGTGCGTTTCCATCTTGTAAGCCCAGCCTCAATGAACACGTACTCGAGCGGGAGGCCTAAACTGTCCAGAATCTTTAAGGCTGCCTCAACCACCTCAGGCCCTATGCCATCCCCAGGTATCACCGCTACATGTCTACTCAAGCCTGCCACCCGACTTAACGTATTCAACCAAGCCGCCAGCCAGGTATATCTTTCTTATAAGCGAGGGCCAGGGCTTAAACCTGAGCTCTAAGCCCCTATTGATATTTCTCACGACTCCCTGCTCTAAGTCTATCTCTGCTAAATCACCTTCCATGAAAGCCTCTGAAACCCCAGGGCACTCTACTGCCGCTAACCCCACGTTAATCGCGTTCCTATAGAATATTCTGGCGAAGCTCTCGGCCACTATTACCCTGACGCCCAGCGCCTTTATTACGAGTGGCGCATGCTCCCTACTGCTACCGCAACCGAAATTCTTACCGGCGACAAGTACGTCGCCTGGTCTAATCTTCCTATGTAATTCAGGGTCGAGGTCTTCAAACGCGTGTTTAGCAAGCTCCCTTAAATCAGTTATATCATACTTGTACCTCCCAGATATTATCAAGTCGGTGTTAACGTCGTCCCCAAGCTTCCACACTCTACCCGATAGCCTCACCTATATCACCTCTCTTGGATCAGTTATTCTTCCAGTAGCGGCGGTCGCCGCCGCCGTCGCGGGCGAAGCTAGATAAATCTTAGCTTTAGGGTTACCCATTCTCCCTGTGAAATTCCTGTTCTGGGTCGAGACGCATACCTCATCATCGCCCAATATACCCAGATGTCTGCCCGGGCACGGGCCGCAGCCTGGAGGAATAACCGTGGCGCCGGCTGAAACTAGGATATCGATTATCCCCAGCCTAGCTGCGTCGAGATAAATCCTTCTGGAGGCCGGGCCCACGATAAGCCTAACGCCTTTTTTGACACCGTGTCTCCTAAGGATCCTCGCGGCCAGCTCCAGGTCCTCAAGCCTACCGTTAGTGCAGCTTCCTATAAACACCTGATCCACCTCGATT
This sequence comes from uncultured Thermoproteales archaeon, assembly GCA_964433855.1. Taxonomy (GTDB): domain Archaea; phylum Thermoproteota; class Thermoprotei; order Thermofilales; family CAYSTQ01; genus CAYSTQ01. Next base: position 3,082 of record CAYSTQ010000158.1, on the reverse strand, counting down.
CCCTCAACCTCGCTCACAGGACATACATTGTCGACATTGGGGGGTTTAGCAACCATGGGCTCAATCTCGGATAAATTTATCTCAACCTCGTCTAGATACTTCGCCTGCCTACCTGGCGACAGCTCTCTGAATCCTTCCTCTCTCCCATATGCCGCTAGAAACCCTCTGGTTGTCTCGTCAGCTGGGAAAAGACCTGCTTTAGCCCCAGCCTCAACCGCCATGTTAGCCATGGTCAGCCTAGAGCTCATCGACATCGTAGACACTCCTTCACCAAAGAACTCAAGGGCTTTATATATTGCCCCACGGGCACCTATAACGCCGAGCAGGGCCAGCATGGCGTCCTTAGACGTCATGGGAAACTCCAGTTTTCCGGTAAGACTAACCTTTATGGACTCGGGAACCCTAAGCCACGTGGAGCCTGTCGCCATAGCCACAGCTATGTCAGTACTACCAAAACCGGAGCCCAAAGCACCAAGTGCGCCGTAGGTGCAGGTGTGACTGTCGGCGCCGGCCACTATCATCCAAGGAAGGACGTGGTTCTCAACCATCACCTGGTGGCAGATGCCGTTACCCACGTCATAGAACACACAGCCTTGCTCAGACGCAAATCTCCTCATTAAGGCATGAATATTGCTTATCTTCATGCTGGGGCTAGGCGCCGTATGATCTATCACCAATACAATCCTTTCAGGATCAGCTAGCCGTCCTCCAAGCTCTCGTAAAGCCTCTATCGCTAGGGGCGCCGTGCCGTCATGCGCCATCACGTAGTCCAGCTTAACAGCCACTATTTCACCGGGCTCAACCCGTCTACCCACCCGCTCCGAAATTATTTTTTGAACCATGGTCGCGTCATCCATCTAAACCACCGTCAACTCCTCGAGTACAGCCTCCAAAACATCGATGGAGGCCAGGTATTCACGTATGGAGACCCGCTCAATATCTGTATGGCTGAGCCGAGGGTTCCCCGGCCCATAAGCCACAACAGGTATCCCAAGCCCCCTCCCTATCAGGTTAAAGTCACTAGTGCCGAGCTTCCTGATAAGGAGGGGCTCCTCACCCATAATCTTCCTAATCCTACCGGTAAAAACCTTCACCAGAGGATTTTCGGGATCCACCGAGAAAGGCTCCTCAAACCCACACCACTCTACATGATACTCGAGCCTATCTCCTCTAAACGCGGCAACAGCTCTTTCCACAACGTCCATAACCTGCTTAACCGTGAAGCCCGGAGGTATCCTGATATCCACATACATGCTGCATGACTCGGGCATGAGCCCGCGGTGCCCTCCTCCCTCTACTATAGTTGGGCAGATAGGAGTTTCCCCAAGCAGGTCCAACACAGAGCTCTTCACGGCGCTGTACGCCTGGAAACACGACTCTATAGGGTTTCTAAACCTGATACAGGCACTGGCGTGCATAGGGCGGCCTCGAACGTCAAGCCTAAACGCCAGCCTACCATGATACGAGACCGCAACTCCTCTACCCCTCGTAGGCTCAGCCACAATACCCCATCTAAGCGTGCCAGGCAGTCTCCCGATAAGAGCTCTAGTCCCCTCCCCTCCTTCACTCTCCTCATCACTCACAACAGCAAACATCACTCCTCTTCCTCCCTTCTCGGCGAACCTAGCAAGGGCTACGGCCGATGCTGAAAGAGGGCTTTTAGCATCCACAGCGCCCCTGCCAGACACCACGTCGCCACGCATCACGACTGGAAGCCTGCCGGGAACCGTGTCTATATGCCCGCATATAAGAACCTTCGGCTCCCCCTCTAGACGGCATGTCAACGTCCCATGCTCATCTATCCTCGGCTGAAGCCCCCTCTCCTCAAGAAACCCTGTTAACACCTCCAGGGCTTCACCTGTCCTACCTGAAGGACTGTAAGCCTCAAGCAGCGAGACTAGTAGCCCAACTTCCGGCCTACTTCGAAAGTATTTCTCCAACGACCTCGACAACCTTGTCCACCTGCTCCTCGGTTATAACCAGCGGCGGTAAAAGCCTTAAAACGGACATCCCAGCCGTCAACAGCAAAACCCTCCTCTTAAAAGCCTCCATAACGAGCCTTCCCGCCTCAGCCCTCCTAAGCTTAACACCAATCATTAAGCCCAGCCCCCTAACCTCGCTCGCCCTACGAGAACCCTTAATGCTCCTTTCAAGCCCAGCTTTCAACCTTTCCCCAAGCATAGCCGCCCTCTCCGGGAGCCTCTCCTCCAGTATAACATTTATCGCCGCCACGGCGGCAGCCATGGCCAACGGGTTCCCGCCAAAAGTCGAGCCGTGAGAGCCGGGGCCTAGAACAGACATGACCTCTCTCCTGCCAATGGTTATCCCTATCGGGACGCCGCCGGCGGCGCCCTTCGCTAGACACATCAAGTCTGGCTCAACACCCCAGTGCTCACAGGCAAACATCCTCCCGGTCCTACCGAACCCTGTCTGAACCTCGTCGAACACTAGGAGCGCCCCAGTGTCGTCGCAGAGATCCCTCAGAGCCTTAAGATAGCCCGGCGGAGACACGTGAATCCCTCCTTCACCCTGGACAGGCTCCACGAAGACCGCTGCTGTTTCCCTGTCTACGGCCTCCTTAGCCTTCTCGACATTGCCAAACGGCACGTGGACGACATCGGGCACTAGGGGCTCATATCCCCGTCTATACTTCGGATTCCACGTCAGGCTTAGCGCCCCCATAGTTCTTCCATGGAACCCCCTCATCATAGCCACCAGCTTACTCCTTCCAGTATATTTTCTAGCAACCTTAATGGCGCACTCGACGGCCTCAGCCCCACTATTCGAGAAAAAGCTGACCTCAAGCCCGGCCGGAGTAACCCCGGCTATTAGCTCCGCCAGCTCAGCCCTTAAATCGTTGTAAAACACGCCAGGACAAGTTATTAACCTCTCCGCCTGTCTTTTAACGGCCTCAACCACCTTAGGATGGCAGTGGCCAACTATCGCAACCCCGTGACCGGCCACACAGTCTATATACTCTTCGCCCTCAACGTCCCATACTAGGGCGCCCCTACCCCTAACTATGACGATAGGCCGCTTAGGATACACGTGCGCTGTATACCGGTCTTCAGCCCCCATGATA
>CAYSTQ010000157.1:0-4813 GCA_964433855.1 uncultured Thermoproteales archaeon | reverse complement strand
GGCGGGTTGACGGGGTCGAGGTCGACAGGTATCATGTTAAAGTAAGGGAGGCCTTGAAGCTGACCGGCTGAAACGCGGAGGTGGCTGGCTTGAGTGAGACGGCTGGGAAGCCGGCTGGCATGCCGGATATCTGGGGTGGAAACCAGCTTTTCGCCTTCTCAGCCATGGAGGGAGACACTGACTGGTTTCATCCGTTCGTAGCCTACACGCTTCCGGATAGGCTGGGGCTGAGCTTCCCTACGGTTGGGGAAAGCCTGGAGTTCTGGGTGGGGGTTAGGGCTGACGGTGAGTGGCTTGAGAAGCTGGGAGAAATTAGCCCGTCTTTCAAGGCCGTGACCTCTGACTTGATAGAGGCGGGTTTAAGGCTTCCGGGCGGATTGAGGGAGTACAGGGTTAGGCTAATGGCGATGGCGCGCGACGCTGTATTGCTGGAGGTGGTTGAGGGAGACCAGTACGTGGCAGCGCCTGTGCTCAAGGACGGCGACGACATATACCGTGTATCGGTTGGAGCTGTGGTTCACAGAGCTGAGAAGGGATATGTAGCTCTAGCCTCGACGAGAGACGGGGGCGTACTGCGGTCGGCCCTAGCCTACGACCCGGAGCTACCTAGGCTTGCCGCCGAGAAGGCTGTTCAGGCAGCAGCTGACGTGGGAAGGGCTGAGACTGCCTACCGGCTTAAAATGAAGTATTATTCTGCTGAGCCGCCTAGGGGGCTTGACGGGCTGGAAAGGAAGACTTACCGTAAAGCGCTCTCGGTACTCCGGGTAAACCTGGAGTCCCCACAGGGTATGATAAGGTTCAGGTGGACGACGCCTGACAGGTATCCGCACAGGGGCATGTGGCTGTGGGATACCTGTTTCTCAGCCTTGGGCTATCTGTACGTTGACACGGGGATAGCCGCGGAGGTTCTAAGGGCCCTGCTCTCCGTGCAGCGGGACGACGGCTTCATACCCCTCATGGCGTCCCCTGAGGAGTTCTATGCTGACAACACCCAGCCACCCCTGGTAGCCTGGGCCTCCTGGAAGGTGTACAAGGTATGTAGATCCAGGAGATTCCTCGAATACGTGTACCGGAGATGCGGCAGGTATGTGGAGTGGCTCGTGTCCAGCAGGGATTTCAACGGCAGGGGTCTGTTAGCCTGGAGGAAGAGGTTTAAGGCTCATCCCGTCAGGGGTGCTAGAGGCGGCGAGTCCGGGATGGATAACTCCCCCAGGTTTGACGGGGGCGGATACGACGACGCTGTTGATCTAAACTCGTACGTGGTGAACGAGATGAAGCATCTCGCTCTAATGGCCTCTGAACTAGGGCTGAGGGAAGAGGCTGAAACCTGGTCTGAAAAAAGCAGGCGGCTGGCCGACAGGGTTAACGAGTACATGTGGTGTGAGGAGGACGGCTTCTACTACGACGTGCGGCACGACGGCTCTCATTTAAAGGTTAAGACTGTGGCTTCCTTCACCCCGCTTCTCGCGGGGATACCGTCTAGGCGGCAGGCTGGGAGGCTACTGTCCCATCTGGTCTCCGAGAGGGAGTTCTGGCGGCCATTCCCGGTCTCCTCCGTGGCGGCATGCGAGCCAGCCTACTCTAAGGACATGTGGCGGGGGCCTACATGGCCCAACTTCAACCTTCTTATAGTGGAGGGGTTGCTAAACTACGGCTTCACGAATGTAGCTAGGACTGTTAGGGACAAGACCCTTAGCCAGGTAGCCTACTGGTACGGTAAAACAGGGGTTCTATGGGAGTTCTACGACGCTGAGGCTAAGACTCCGCCGTACGCCCTGCCCAGGAAAGGAGGAGTCGGCGCCAAGGGCGGGATAGGCTTCGGCACAATACCGGACCTCAACTGGACCGCAGCGGTCTACGTCGCGTTGGCGCATCTAAACCTGTAAACTAAGAACCTTGTTAACGAGGAGAGGGGCGCTGGTTCCTAGCTGGTTCTTAAGATGTTTCATATTGGGGGAGGGGTTTTCCTATTCTTCTTGCCGGCACGGATCCATTCCATGAACTCCTCGCTCGGCGGCCTCTCCCTGTATAGCTCCTTTCTCTGCGCTTCTAGGAGGACTGCCTCCCGGCCGAGGTATTCAGCCGCTGACACGACTTTACCGCCTTTGTTCCCGGCGGTATTGAACACTTGGGTTAGCCTTTCCCTCCAGGCTATGTCGCGTAGGAGGTGGTGGCACACTATGATCATGTCCACCTGGGCTGCTATCCTGGCCAGGTTCTCTATCCCCTGGTTGACAGCGTCCTCTGGAACCTTCATTCCGGCTAGGTAGGTCGGCGGACCCCCTATCATCACTAGGTCGGGTTTCTCGCTCAGTATCCAGTTTAGGGCCTCGCCGGACATCGGGCCCTGGACGTCTGGGAGGTACAGTATTTTCTCATTCTGGTGTTCGATGAGCATGCCGACCACCCATCCCAGCCTGGTCCCCGGGGCGCCGTGGGGTATGGGGTCTGTACATTTTATCCTTGTGCGGCCGAGCGTTAGCTCGGCGCCGTCGGCGACCAGTATTTCGCGTGCTACCTCGGACACGAGTTTTCTGAAGACGTAGCCGCGGCGGCGCTGGCTGAAATTTATGTTGTGCTCTATGTCTTTCGCCAACACAAGCTTCCCGGAGTAGACCAGCCTGTACGTGTCCTCCTCGGTCCATTCATACCAGCTCTTGAAGCCCGGTGTTATATGGTCGAAATGATAGTGTGACGCCAGTACCACTTCAGCCTGTTGCGCCGCCTCAAGGATCCTTCTCCTTGAGTCCCTTACAGCCCTGAACTCCTCAGGGTGCGGGGGCAGGCCGAACCTGCTCGGCGCAAGAGATACGCCCGGGTCGAGCAGGATTACAGTGTCCGGTGTCTCAACTAATGTGCACATAGATCTAACTCCCAGGCTTTCCTCCGCTAAAGGAGTGATCCTTATAGCGTCAAGCATATTGTTCACACTTCCATCATACCGTGGCTTCCCGTCTACCGGGGATGGAGCCGTCTTCAGGCGGTTACCGCCGCCCTGGTTATTTCAACTTACATCTGCGCCGTGAGAACATAAGTATCTTTCTACCCGAGCATCTATGGAGGCCCTAGATAACCAGCCGACACAGCTTGAGACATGGATAAAACCGAACATTGATTACAACAACGACCAAACAATAGGCGGCAAATACGTTAAGGCTACCTACATCCTTGATCTCCAGTTCGCTGCGATGTATTATGTTAAGGAATGAGGATAAGTGGTATGATATACCTGTTGGTGAGACTTACAAGTTTGAGGCGACTCTTTACGACTATGACTATCACGATCTATTAGTGGTTTCAACTAAAAATATGTAGAAGACAGGGCTTCAAACTACTCTCAGCGTTAATATAACCGGTCACTTAGTGGAAACTTGGGTGCTGGGAATCAATGACGGAGAGCCCTTGTTCTCCACATCGCCTTATCTTGATCTCGTCGCTGTTCACGTCTACGTTGAGGCCCAGTCTGCCTGGATAAAGGCCCAGGTTTGGTATTGCAATTTTGAAATAGAGAGTAGTTATTAAAGCAATTATCCTTTAAAACCCTAAAGAACTTTTTTATCTGTTATGAAGAAGCTGGTTAACTTCTTCATTGAGGAGGAGCTGGATGAGGCCCTCTCCAGGGCGATAAGGGAGGGCAGGATACCCTACCCTAGTAAAAGCGAGTTTTTCAGGGATGTGGTGAGGCGTGCCCTCGCAGCCGCCGGCTATAAGGTGGCAAACGATAAAAAACGTTTCCTAGATAAGGTTTTCATGGGGTGGCTTACGTGAGGCGCCTGGCTGCTACGTTCCTGATCCTGTTTTTGGCCGCTGTATCTCTGTGTTTCGCTGCCGGGCTGCAGGTGCTGAGGGATCCCGATCTGAGGGATCAGCAGGCATGGTTCGTAAGCACGTTTGAGGCTGACCAAGGCAGCTGCGTGGTTTTCCTCGGCGATACTGTTTTCATGCAGACTATAGAGGCTGGCGGAGACAGCATAGCTGAGGCAAACATCATCCAGGGAGAATTTCCACATGGGTGGCTTAAAGGGATTTGGAAGCCGCTGGGGGCCAACATCACGGTTTACCGGAATGATGAGATAATTGTTATGGCTAAGGTTAAGAGGTGGGATCCTGAGCTTCTAAACCCGGACGTCCAGTATCCTCCTCCGAGGGTGAACATTGGCGTGGCCCTGTTCTTCGAGGTCTATGGTTTAAACTACTCGGCTGACGTTTCGGCTCCCAGGTGCCTCATCCTCGACGCCATTTTCGACTACAGGTATTGGGGTGGAGACGGCTGGAGGGGGAGGCCTTACGGCTATACTGAGACTTTCGACGGGACGCCCTACGATAAAGACTATCACTATATTCAGGTCTACGGCGTGATGGAGAAGGCTGAAACATACTACGAGTTTACCGCCTCTATGGGTGATGAGATCGCCAGGGCTGTCGAGCATTTCGGCCTGGAGTATCCTTTGAGGCTGAAGGCTGTCTGCATCTACCTGGAGGCTGTAGGTGCGAGGGGGAGGGCTGAATGGGATTACGTCAGGGTGAGCCTGGTGCACCCCGCATCCGGGCTTGAAGGATTCGTTGACGTCCTCTATCATAGACTGGTGAACATCTATACTTTTGCGATCCTCATCGTGGGGCTGGGGATGGTTGCCATAGGCCTGCTGCACGGGGTCGTCATGAAGCGTGCCCTGGTGGCTTTAGGGCTTCTAGGCTTCGCAATGCTCACGTTATGGCTATGTGTAAACCTGGGCCGCTAACTGTCTTTAACCTATCTTTGACTATCTTTAAAAAACCTGGTGTCTATTTTTCTATTATGCGGTTCATAGAC
>CAYSTQ010000156.1:0-4838 GCA_964433855.1 uncultured Thermoproteales archaeon | reverse complement strand
AGCTCCACCACATCCCTATCAATAATCCTAACACGGCCAACACCCGCACGCACCAATAACTCCGCTACATGGGAGCCGAGGCCGCCGCATCCAACTACTGTAACGCTGCTCTCGCATAGTCTATCCTGTTTTTTAACGCCTAGTAGCGGTAACTGCCTGCTGTATCGCTCCATGTAAAACACCTAATGTATTAGAAACATACTTAGATATTTAATTTGAGTCACCTGTACGTCTATACGTCTAGAGGGCTCCCTTGGGTTTGAGAGAGACGACACAAAGAATATAGTTAAGAGCCCATACATTGTAGATGGGCGATGAAGACCGCGTTGGTGCCTAAAAACGTGCTGAGAGACGGGCGTCCTGAGCCCATTAAAACCAGAAATAATAGTTCTCCCTTCTATGCTGAAACAAAGTAAAGCATAGTTATAAGACGGAAAGGCTTCGAACGGTGAAAATATAAAAACGTAACTTGATGTTTCAGCCTCGGTGGCGTGCTTGAGAAAGGATCTGGTGGTGATAGCCGCCGCAATAGCGGTCTTCGGGCTTTCAACAGGGCTTCAGGAAACCATGTTTCCGCTTCTACTGGATGTTAGAGGGCTGACTATGTTCCAGATAGGCTCGGTCTTCACCGCATCAATGCTGCCGCTTGCCTTTATCACGGTCCTTGTAGGAGGCCTGTCTGACACGCTGGACACCGCCCCCTTCTTCATAGCCTCACTCCTCCTCGCCTCAGCCTCCCACGGCATAGCGTCTCTAGCATATGATGCCTGGACGGCTTTCACCGCCAAAATACTTTTCGATCTAGCCACAGTTTTCAAGAACGCTGTTGTTTCAGTGATGCTTTTCAGGCTAAGCAGGGATAGCTTCGTGAAAAACTATAGTATCGCCACTGGGCTTGAATTCACCTCTCAGGCAGTCGGTTTAGCGCTTGCCGGAGTGATTGTCAAGTTGCTGGGATACGAGGGGGGCTTCATCCTTTCATCGTTTCTGTTAGCTATAATCTTCGCTCTAGCGCTCATAGGGATTGGGTGGCGAGGCCGTGTGGTGAGGCCTAGAAAAAGCGTGTTCTCAATATTTAAAGGTGGATGGGGGCTTAACCGTGAACTATGGGTTTTAGCCCTGTCGGGCGCCATGCTTAGCTTCGGCACGTATCTCAGCCATGGCTTTATTCCACCGCTCTACTTCACCAAAAGATACGGGCTAAATGAAATAGTGCTTTCAGCGTTAATGACGCTTCATAGGTTAAGCCTTGGGTTGCCCATGCTTGCAGCCTATCGGCCCATAAAGCTTCTCAGAAGGCTTCCGCCTAGCGCCGCATTAGCCATACCTATATGCGTTGAAGGAGTCTCCCTGTTGGCAACTCCCTTTGCCCCGTCGCTTCTCACAGCAGTGGCTTTTTGGCTTCCACATGATCTCCTCGGAGCCTCTATATGGATCCCTCTGAGAAATGAATATGTTCAGAGGCACTGTAGGGAGGACACCAGGGGACTTGACACCAATAAGGTTAGCCTCGTTATCTTGCTTGGAGGAGCTCCAGCCCCTATCGTCGCAGGCATAGTCGCTGAAAAAAGCATAGGGTTACCCTTTATAGCGAGTGGGCTCATAGTGTTAACGGCGGCCACGACAATATTTCTATTCTATAAAGGGGAGAGGCCGTCCGAGGAACGTATTCTTAATCTCTAGCCTTTGACACTCTCCCCGCTGGAGCAGGGAGATTCTCGCACACAGCCTCTTCAACGCTTGGAGGCACATCCGTGGCAGTGTTCACCCCCTCACGGCTCTGAGGCTATCTGCAAGGGTTGCGCCACCAGCCCGATGGGCATACCTCCATTAAGGAGGGTGCCCATCCCCCGAAAACGCTGTTTGGCACTCCTCTATTTAAACCTATCAATGCCATTCATCCCCCCGCAGAAGCAGGAGGCTTTCTGGCGTCGTTTTGTAAACACGGTCTCTATAACTATTAGCTCTTCGAAGAAACCCATGTATCTACGGCCTGTAACCCTATATCTTGCCCCGTTATTTTCAAGAAACGCCGTTAAACGGCCAATGTCTGACACGGAGGACGCTACAAAAACTATTTTTGCGCAGGGGGCCACCTCCATACAGTGCTTTAGTATTTTAATGGATGTTTCAACACCGGTGATGCCGCCGCCCCATCTAGGGTCCTCATCGCCTGGCAGATAGGGCGGGTTAAATACTACTAAGGTTGTTGAGACTAAGTTTTTACGCATAGCTGCAAGCCCGTCGCAGCATACAAAGTCTACGTATCCGTCAAGCCGATTCTCTCTGGAGTTTCTGTTCGCGCATAGAACAGCCTTGACGTCTACGTCAGTGGCTACGGAGAAACATTTCGCACTGGCAGCCGCCAGCGATATTAGACCAGTTCCTGTACAAGGCTCAAGTAAACGGATACCTTTCTTAAAATACGTGGAGGCATAGTCTAGCAGCATAAAACTGTCCTCTGCTGGACGGTAAACCCCTGGGCAGAAAGCTATTTTCAACCCTTGAATCTCCATAGGCTCCTCTCCTAAGCGGTAGTCCTGTAATTGAACGTATAATTCCTACTTACCGGTATTACGGAGTCTTTCAACCAGTATTTCCCTGATGTTGCCTGAAACCAGTATTCTCACGACTTCGCGCCAGCCGTTTTCTTCAACTATCTCAAGCACTCTAACCCAGTCTATGGCGGCTATTACAGCCACCGATACTATCAGGAACACTATAGATGCTATTGCCGTTAAAGCAGGATCGGAAGTGCCCATTATCCTCTGGAAAGCCCTGCCTGTGTACGCCACTGCGAGGCTTATTACTATTTTTCCAGAGGTTATAGCTATAAAGTATTTTGTTAAATCATATTTTATCATTCCCAGTATTATAACCACTATGTCGTCCGGTGACGGTGTAGCCGCTATTAAAAAGGCCGCTAAAGCCCCATAGTTGCCGATAAGCCTTTTGAGAGCCTCCAGCCTTTTCTCCGGAATCGGCTTTAAGGCGTCGGAAACCCCCATGCTAGCCAGGTAGACAAGCACTTTGCCGACTCCGCCGCCAAGCCCGCTTATCACGCCTAGGAGCGCCGGGTTCACATCGGGCAGGTTAGCGGCCATTATGAATATTGCCGCGAGATACGGTATGGGCATGAAAGGTATCAGGTTCCCTAGTACAGAGATTATGAAAGCTCCTGGATAGCCCCATTTCTCCGCGAAACTTAAGAGGGATTCTAGAGGGTCGCCGGGCATCTCAAGCTCTTCACTCCACCATTTCTTCCGGTATCAAGTTCTGGTACTCAACCTCTATTACAGGTATATATTTTATTCTTGCGTCGGTCGAGGTCTCATCCGCTGGAAACACCCTGTCTTCGAAGGTATTGTAGGCCAGGTACTTTCCTTTAACCGCCTTATCGGATACGACGTAGCATATTATCAGCGCGCCACCTCTTGCATCGTAGCAGAAGTACAGGTGTTTTTCTCCGGCCGCAGCGTGATATATTATAGGCGCTGTGGCAAGGCATGAATGCTTCACAAGCCCTTCAACATCTCTAAGCCTCAGCAGGAGGACCTGCGGCTTCAAGCAATTTCCACCTCAAAACAATTTAGCCTATAGTATCCTGGAAAATTATAATAAGACCCCTTTCTTTTAAGGGTTTTGGATTTCCAGGGCTGGCATATTGGGCTTTAGCCGTTCACGGATATGTTCTTCTGATAGTTCGCGGAAACGGTATAGCGTCCATTATGTGGTCCAATCCACCGATCCACATTACAAGCCGGTCAGCCCCTAGACCGAAGCCCGAGTGGGGAACTGAACCGTAGCGTCGAAGATCAATATACCATTCGTAATCCTCCGGCCTAAGCCCGAAATCTCTTATTTTCTCGATTAACTCTTTCTCCGAGAATATCCTTTCTCCTCCGCCTATTATCTCGCCATAGCCCTCAGGCGCGAGAAGGTCAGCCGCCAGCGTCACCTCGGGTCTTCTAGGATTACTCCTGTGGTAGAAGGCTTTACATTTAGTCGGGAAACCTACTATAAAGACCGGCTTACTGAATTCCTTGGTCAACGCTCTCTCCTCGTCAGCGCCAAGGTCGTCCCCCCAAGATACCTGAAAACCCTTAGACCTAAGCATCTCTATCGCCTCGTCGTAGCTTATCCTGGGAAACGGAGGGCTTACTTCCTCGAGAGGCTTAGTGTTTCTGCCTAGCACTTTAAGCTCTCTACTACAGTTCTCCAGAACGGATTTAACAACGTAGCTCACTAATTCCTCCTCTAGCCTCAGAAGTTCGTCGAGATGTATCCAGGCCTCCTCAGCCTCAACATGCCAGAATTCGGTTAAATGCCTCCTAGTCCTAGATTTTTCCGCTCTAAACGAGGGCGCCACGGTATATACCTTCTCAAGCGAGAATATCAAGGCCTCAAGATAGAACTGGGAGGACTGAGTGAGATAAACCTTGCCGCGGTCGAAGTAAGGCACCTCGAAAAGCGTGGCGCCCCCCTCCACGGCAGCAGTTATAAACATGGGTGCCTGCACCTCGTAGAAGCCCCTGGAGTGGAAGAACTCCCTTATAAACCTGAAAACCTCGCTTCGTAGCTTCATCATCGCCGTCATCTTAGTGCTTCTAACCCACAGGTGTCTCACGTCCAGCAGGAACTCCCTTGAGAAATCCCTCGATATCGGGAACTCCTTAGACGGTCCGACAACCGTGACCTTGCTAGCGGCGATCTCGAAGCCTCCAGGTGCCCGTTCATCCCTTCTAACGGTTCCCTCAACCAGTATCGAGGCCTCTATCCCAAGCCCCCTGTAGCCCTCTATGACTCCTTTATCGGCCACGACCTGTATAATGCCTGTT
>CAYSTQ010000155.1:0-4848 GCA_964433855.1 uncultured Thermoproteales archaeon | reverse complement strand
AGCCAGCGGGCCAGATTTCTCAGGAATATTTCGTTATCCTCTAGCCTGCAGAACGGCTCCGTTAGAAGGCTTAGGTCGCCTATAGCCACAACCCTCTCTCTTAGAGCTACAACCGTGTAGTTGCTCAGCTCCTCGGAGCCGGTGAAGTACGCGTATGTCCAGGCCACGGTAGCGTTACCACCGACTATAAGCGGCGCCCCGGTCAGGACAAGGAGCCTGGACACGTTCGCGAAGAGAGGCGCCGTGGTGTTCACCGGGCATTTAACGTATACGTTCCTGTAAAGCCACCAGCCCCCCTCGGTCGTGTACAGGTACCCCTCCATGAAAATCACGCCAAGCTCAACCCCCAGTTCATCGATATAGTTGGGCGAGGCCCTGCTTGGCTCGAAGACTAGGGCTATCCGGCCCCCGGAATCTAGGAATTCTTTAACTGCCTTAATCTCCTTGACGCTGTAGCCCTTGGTTGGCGCTATCACGAGCAGAGATACGGCTTTACCGTCTCTAAGCGCGGACGTGAACTCTTTGCTGTCTCTAAGCACCCTTACCGTGCCTCTCTGAGCCACGATTTCCCCTATCAAGGGCAGGAGCTCCTCAAACTCGTATGCGTTTCCGTGCGCCGCGTCCAGCAGGACCGAGCCCTCCACTCCGAGCTCCGGGCTTAACCCTTCCATTTCGCTGTCTAGAGGCTGGAGGGCGAAGGAGGAGTTGACATAGAGCGGATACATGTAGTACACCGGGATGGCGGCCTCGGAAAGCGTGTAGAGAAGGTCCAGACATGGCTTGCTGCCGTTAACCCACATAGAGTAGCCCGGCGGCAGAGGCCATTCGAAGAGCACCGCATATGACACATCAATCACTCGGTATCTGGTTAAACCGGCTTTTTTCGCCGCGTATGCCGCCGCGTCCGTGAGGCTCCCTAGGCTATCGACGAGCCCTAGCTCGAGGGCTTCTGAGCCAAGAAATACCTGCCCGGAGGCTATAAGCCTTAGCTGTTTGCCGCTTAGCCCCCGTCTCTCAGCCACTATACCTATGAAATTGTTGAGAGCCCTATTAACCAGCCTTGAGAAGTTCAGATAGGAGAAGCCCGTCTGCTTGTAGGGCCCGGTCTCCAGCACTATCTCGGAGGCCTTGGGTCTGGAGGGCTTGAGGGCTATGACGCCTATGTTGCCTACGAAGCTCGTCGGCTCAGCATAGATCCGGTCAGCCGCCAGAGACACCAGGTATCCTCCAGAGGCGGCCAGCCCGCCTATCGCCGCTACAAGGGGCTTCCCCGTCTCAACGCTGAGCCCGCGTGCAGCATTGTATATCTGCTCAACTATGGATGCTGAGCCGCCCGGGGAGTCGACGGCGAGGACCACGGCTTTAACCGTGTCGTTCCGGAAGGCGTAGGCCAGGGTCTTAAGATAGTATTCCTTATCTATATCATAGAGCATGTAGCCCTCTACCCGGACGACCGCTACCAGCCCCTCCTCGGCTCTCGGGGTGGCCAAGTACAGGATGACAGCCGTGGTTTCAGCCACCAATATTGCTGATAGGAGCAGAACTATTTTCGCCGAGCCTAGTGAGCGCAAACTTCTCCACCCTTTAAAAAGTGTATTAAGATGCTTATTAAAGCCTTCATGTTAACCCGTTTGAAAACTAAAGAATTTATTAGGAAATCCGGGAGCATCGGAAAAGTTTTTTAGAGTTTCTATGGTGTTGAAACTGGTTATACCCGGATAGCCCGCTGGTTATCCTCTCTCCATCTCCCTCTTTATCAGCCCGTAGAGTTCGATGAGGCTTCTGGCTTCTGAATAGAACTTTATCCTCCGGCTTCTGACCGGCTGCTCCAGCAAGGGATCGGGTTCTCCCTTAAGTATCCCGTTCACCACTTTCTCAAGCCTTTCCTTAAGCTCTCCGCTGAGCTCCGCCTCGTGGAGAGCTAGATTAATCGTTTCCCCGGGGTCCTTCTCCAGGTTGTAGAGCCTTAGCCAGCCAGCTGGGCGTCCCTCAAAGTCCTTTCCGAGGGATACTATCAGCTTCCACCTCTCCGTCCTGAGGGCTCTCGCCTTCTCCTGGCTGTTCTCCATGAGTATGACTTCTGAATAGATGCTCTCCACTTCTCCTTGGATAAGCGGCTTGAGGGAGCGGCCATAGACGGTTGGCGGCGGCTCGACGCCGGCGGCCTCCAGTATGGTTGGGGCTATGTCTACGTGCTGTACCAGCGCCTCAACCACCTTATTCTCCGGTAGCTCCGAGGGGTAGGATATTATCAGCGGCACCCGGGTAACGTTGTCGAAGAGCCCTTTGTGCCCCCAGACATCCGTGTGCTCCCTGAGGTCCTCGCCGTGGTCCGAGACCACTATTATCATCGTCTCATCCAGCAGGTTCCTCGACTCAAGGAACTCCAGGAGCTCGCCTACCTTAGCGTCCGCGTAGGCTATCTCCCCATCGTACTGTGAAACCACATAGTCCCTGAACTCCTTCTCGGTTTCCTCATCCGGCCTGTCCAGCTTCCAGAACATGGAATCGTACGGCTCCGGCGGCTTATAGGGGGCATGTGGATCCCAGTAGTGTAGAAACAGGAAGAACGGCCTTCTATCAGGCTTCTCTAGCCATTTGCTGAGCCATTCGAGCGCCATCCTGTTGACAGCGTCAGCCTGAACCTTCAGCCCGGCCTCCGGCGCCGGTATAGCGCCCGGATGCATGTACTCTTTGAAGCCGCGAGTGAACCAGTCGTAGAACGCCCCGTATTTAAGGAACATGTTATCGACGGCCCCTGTCTCATAGCCGTGCTTCCTGAGAACCTCCTGAACCATAGGTATGTCTTTGCTGAGCTGCACGTCCCCCATATGCGTCAATATCTTGTGGCGCAGAGGGTGGGCGCCGGTAAGGATACTGGTCCAGCCTGGATGGGTCGGTATGGCTGGTGCGAAAGCCTTTTTGAAGACTACGCCTTTGCGGGCTAGCCTGTCAAGGTTAGGGCTTGTGTTTCTGACGTATCCATAGCAGCCTAGATGGTCGGCTCTAAGCGTGTCGATACCTATCAGGAGGAAGTTCGGCCTCAAAACCCCACCCGGGAAAACCTAGGTCTTTAAATACTTAAGCTTTTATCCTATGGCCTGCCTTCCTCAGGACGCGTGGAGCGGCGTAAAAAGACGTGGTTTTCAAGCCTGATACTTTTTTATAAGCTCAAGCGCTTTATCGTATGCCTCCATTGCCAGCCCGGCTGAGTACCTGGCTAGAAATCCCGACGCCTCTTTTTCTCCCAGATCCCTGTGAAGCCTGAGGGCGCATTCCTCAATATACGGCTGAAGCCGCATTGCCTCTTCCTCTATCATCTCCCAGACCCTCCTTACCACACTCGCTCTCTCCCTGTAACTATCGTCTACCATAGCTGTAAGAATTCTAAAAACCCAGTACGCTGATCCGGTATCTAGATGGCTGAGGTCAGCATGCCTGTAGGGCTCCGGAAACCATGCCTCACATCTCGTCATTGCGACTGGATACCACGGTATGAACGCGTTGATGCAGGGAATGCCCGGAGCCCTCCAGTAGACAACCCCTATTTCCCGGGGCATATAGCCTCTCAGCTGTATGACGGATGCCTCCTGCGTTGTCCACACGCACATGGGCCTTATGGAGAGGTTTCTATGGAAGCCGCCCGGTTTCTCCAAGGCCTGTCTCGGGACTTCGTCGTATCTCGTCTCCTCGAAATGCGACCTTAAAACCTTCATCAGATCCTTAAAAGTCAGCTTCCTAGAGGGCTCTACGGCGAAGGGAAGGTTATCCAGGGGATAGTCTCTTCCGGTCAACATGTATAGTCCTAGCCACTGCCTGAAAGCGTTACTTCCCTCCTCATGAGCCCTAGGGTCGCCGTACGCCCTGCTGAAGTCGAATTCGCCGTCTCTGGCGGGCCTATACCATCCCCTCTTAGCCGCGTACTCCACAAGGTCTTTAGACCCCATGAAACAGTTTTTGTCGCTGAGATCTACTCTACGTATCGTAAACGAGTTGGGTATTACGGCGACCGCGTTGTCAGGCACTCGCTGAGCCACCCAGTGCCTGCCGAATACCACGTGTACCACCCAGGCTTCCTTCGAGTCCGCGACCACGTAGATTCTTCCCTTATGCCCATAGCCGTACTCCTCCACGAGACTGCCTATTATCTCAACTCCCTCTCTGGCGCTTGAGGCCTTCTCAGCAACTATCCTCCTTAGGAAAAACCTTATTCCACCGTTAACCAGGTGCGGCCTGTCCTCCCGCGAGGGTGCGGAATCGCTCACTATGGCAACCCCTTTTTCATTGATATAGCTGTCGCCGAAGTCGACGCCGACCATCCTGGAGTTTACATACGCATGGTTGCTCCACGTAACCCTTATGGAAAGCATAGATCGTGGCTCACGATATATTTTTGAGCCATTGAACATAAGGCATCCAGGATGCTCCCCTCTCTTGATGACCTGTAGCTTAACGGCGACAGACCCGCCATCGTCCTCGTTATGGGCCAGCAGCACTGATCCGTCTACAGAAGCCTTTCTTCCCACAACTATGGTTGTGCAGCCTCTGGTGGTCTGTAGAGACATTGCGTTTGGCCACCCAGGCAGAATAAGCTGGGAACCGTTTAAAGACTTTAGTAAAACGGAATAATTCTAAATAATAACTTTTGTCTTTAAACCGTACATGTCCAGCAACCGTGAGTTGGAAAACGTCTTGAAATGTCTACTCCAGGGTTTCAAGAGGCTTACCCTTGGTCTCCATGCCGAGCATCGCCGTGACTACGGCAGCGGCCAGGTGGACTAGGGCGAACACCGTATAGGCCCATACCAGCTCGCCTTTCGCGGCGTACATTAGAAAGCCCGTAGCAGA
>CAYSTQ010000154.1:0-4893 GCA_964433855.1 uncultured Thermoproteales archaeon | reverse complement strand
TGCTGGTGGCGTATGGACATCTTGGGTGGAAGCGGCAACCCGGAGGAGGATTAATCAGATTAGGTATGGATCCAGGTATTGGTTTAAGCCTTATCTGGCTCTTAGTTATAATTGGTACGGCTTCGAGAAGACCTTTAGTGTAAGGATGAAGAGGCTCCTTGAAAACGTCTGTCACAGCCCCTATCTCAACTATGTTGCCAGCATACATAACTGCTAGTCTCTCACATACTTCAGCTACCACTCCAAGGTTGTGAGTCACAAAGATTAGCGTCATCCCGTATTTTTTCTGTAGTCCCTTAAGTAGGTCTAATATTTGCGCCTGGATTGTGACGTCAACAGCTGTGGTCGGCTCGTCAGCTATAAGCAGCTCTGGGGCCTCTGAGAGAGCTATAGATATCACAACTCTCTGCTTCATGCCGCCGGAAAGCTCTACCGGATAGGCTTTAGCCCTTTGAGCAGGATCGGGAATAGCTACGTCCTTAAACAGTTTAAGCACTCTCTGCCATAGCTTATTCTTATCGTTAACACCTTCATGAGCAGTTATGGTCTCGGCGACCTGTTGACCAGCTGTAAAGAGAGGATCAAGGGCAGCATTAGGATCCTGAACTATCATCGCTATTTTGGCGCCGCGTATCTTACGTATTTCGTTCTCAGGCAACTTAAGGAGATCAATACCTTTAAACAGTATCCTGCCCGCAACTATCCTACCTGGAGGAGGCACTAGTCTAAGGATAGACCGCATGGTTACAGATTTTCCACATCCAGTTTCTCCCACAAGTGCAAATGCTTCTCCACTGTATACGGTAAAGCTGACACCATCTAGGGCTTTTACCACGCCAGCATAAGTATAGAAGTTTACTTTAAGCCCCTCAACCCTCAGTATCTCCTTTCCTTTCAACCTCGGCCACCTCTTTCTCACGGAACTCAAGCCGCCGTCTATACCTGGGGTCTAAAATATCGTTAAGCCCATCTCCCAGAAGATTAAACCCCATGGCTGTTAGGAAGACGGCAGTTCCCGGAAATATGGTCAGCCACCACTTTTCTGGGAAATACGGTAGCCCATCATAAACTAGCCGCCCCCATTCAGGGGTTGGTGGTTGGGCACCTAAGCCTATAAAGGAAAGCCCAGCGTTTAAAAGAACGATACTTCCCATGTCCATGGTTACTAGAACCACTATCGGGGAAAGGATATTAGGAAGTATATGTTTAAACATTATCTTAATATCGCTTAGTCCGATGGCTTTAGCGGCCTCGACATATAAATTCTCTTTCGCCGATAATACCTGGCCACGGACAACCCTAACATAGGTAGGCCACCAGACCACTGTTATAGCTATTATAGCGCTGTACAGTCCGGCGCCTAAACTAGCCGATATAGCCATGGCCAAGATCAGCGCTGGAAACACGAGGAATACGTCCGTTACACGCATTATAATCTCGTCAATAGCGCCGCCATAGTATCCCGATATTAAGCCTAGGAAGATCCCTAGAGGGACACCAAGTATTATAACTATTATGCTAACCGTCAAGGAAACATTCGCACCCAAGAGGATCCTGCTCAGTAGGTCTCGCCCATAGTTATCGGTGCCCATTGGATGCCTAGGTTCAGGAGGCAACATGTAGTCGTTGAAGTCGAGTTCAAACGGGTTTAGGTCTAGGCCTAAACCAAGCGCGTTAGATATAGCCTGCAGAAATGTTAGAAAGACCGGTCCCAAAGCTCCTATGGTTAGAAAGAATATGACCATTAAAAAGCCGACCACGGCCAGAGGAGAGCGCCAGAAGGCTTTCCACATAAGCTTATATTCTTCGATCTTAGCTCGGTTCCTATCTAACCACTCCCTATAGTTTAGCCGACTGCTTAAGGCCACATATTCCACCTCACAGCCGAACTCTAGGATCAATTACAGCATATGCTAAGTCTACTGCCAGGTTCACAACTATGTAGACAAGACCAAATAGAAACGTTACGGCCATTATAGCCGGATAATCCATGCTATAGGTGGCTCTAACGGCATATCTACCTACGCCGGGATAGAAAAATATTGTTTCAGTTATGACAGCTCCACTAAGCATTCCTCCAAACTGGAGACCTAACACGGTTACTATCGGAACCAGAGCGTTTTTAAGTGCATGTCTATATATAACCCATTTCTCAGGAAGTCCCTTTACTCTAGCATAGTCGACATAGTCGGATCCTAAGGCTTCAAGCATGCTAGACCTGGTTATTCTGGCTATAAGCCCCATTCCCAGAAAGGAGAGGGTGAACGCTGGCAATATTAAGTGTTGTATATTACTTATGAACGCGTTGAAGTCGCCGGAGAGCACACTATCCAGAACATATAGCCCTGTATATACGTGGACTGGGCGAACGCCTCTACCACCCGGGGGCAGAATATCAAGGTAATAGTAGAACACATATTGCATAATTATACCTAGAAGGAACGCCGGCATTGAAACGCCGGTTAACGCGAAGACCCTTGTGAAATGATCTATAATGCTGTCTTTCTTTATCGCTGACAATATTCCTAAGGGTATCCCTATTAGGGCCACAAGGATTTCCGAGGAAATAGCTAGCTCAGCCGTTGCAGGGAAATACGTCATTAAATCTTTAATGACTTCACGGTTAGTTATTGGTGAAACTCCCCAATCCCCGGTGAAGATCCCAATTATATAATAATAGAACTGAACCCACCAAGGCTCATTCAAATGATATTTCTCGGCTATGGCTCTAAGCGTCTCCTCGCTAACTCTCCTGATACCGCCTCCAGCCCAGAGCTTCGCAGCGTTAGTAGGCACTATATGTGAGACGAAAAACGTTAGGAACAGCATGCCTATAATGGTAGGTATAAATGTGAGCAGCCGTCTTACTATGTAATATTTCAGTTCAGTCATCGATAATCCCCTATGTATTTACATGTTGGGCAGAGCCTGGTTAAATAAAACAAAAATAAATATAAGGATTTCTAGGGTTAAACCGCCAATGTCTTTTAGCCCCTGTAAACGGCGGTTTTAATGCCGAATATTTCTACCAGTGACGGTGTCCCTGCAACCTCCAGTACTGAGACGTCGTCGAAAGCGTATCCTCCACCGAACAACGGATAGGCGTAATCGTCAGGGTCGGCGTAATCTGGCGCCCAGCCTATCACGTAGGCGTCGAACTTCTCGGGGTCCTCAATCCACTGTACATACGTAGCCCACGGCATTGACTGAACCTTAACATTAAATCCAAGCTGGCTCCAGGTCTGCTGGAGAATAGTGCATATCTGTTCTCTGGCTCTGTTACCCTGGTTATAAGCCAGGGTAATGGTATATTTGCTTGGGTCTATTCCGGACTTCTGGATAAGTTCTTTAGCCTTATCAATATTATAGTCATATTTGGTTAAGCCGTCTTCAGTGTAGCCGAACATGCCGCTGGGTATGACGCCGTAGAGCGGCTTAGTTAGGTTATTGTATACTTTGCTCCATATCTGTTTATAGGGTACTGCCCAAGCTAAAGCCTGTCTAACCAATGGGTTGTTGAACGGCTCCTTCATGCAGTTAAGCACAATGTATACTATGTTATAGGTAAGCCCTAAATCCTCTATCTTAAATTTCCAAGTTTTACCATTATATTCAAGAGTAACATTTACTAGCTTATACTCCTCATCAGGCATCACGTCGCCAGTGTCGGCATCGCCTTTCTTGAGAAGCAGTATCCTGGTTTCAGCTTCTTCAACCAGTTTAGAGACGTACTCTTCTATCTTGGGCTTCGGAGCGCCCCAATAATAGGGATTAGCCTTTAACGTTATGTATTGCTGATGCTCCCAGACCTCTAGATAATACGGACCTGAACCAACTGGATGGTCATATATCCATTTAGTCGCGTAAGGATCGTCCTCGGTAGCGTGGGCTTTAGCATATTTTTCTGGGACTATGGCGCCTACGCCGGAAGCAAGACATTGAAGTATTGCGAGATACGGTTTATACAGGGTTATTTTAACGTAGCCAGCTATACCAGTCTTGGTAGTGTGCCAAGGAATATCAGAGTATTTTTCTTTGAAGAGGTTTAACCATTCGTCCAGGTTACTAACCTTATAGTCTTCTCCTTTAACACCAGGGGCGAGAAGCCCCTTTTCAAGAGCAGTGCTAATCTCGTCCTCGCTGACAACCTCTACAGACTTTATGAAGTCGGCAAGTATCCAGCTGGGGCTTTCACCGACGGCTATCACTCTTTTTATCGAGTAAACCACGTCCTCAGGGGTTAAAGGAATTGTTTCGTTGTCGTATGGGTTATAGAAAACTATGCCGTCTCTTATCGCGAAGTACCAGGTTGTGCCGTCAGAGGACTCGGCCCATGCATAAGCTACTTCTGGAGCAACCCATTCGGTGGTATCCTTATAATACGTGACTAATTTGTCATATATTTGGAACATTAGGAACCATCCGGCTGTTTCGTAGCTCACGGCAGGATCTAACGATTCAGGTTCACCTATCATGACTTCCAGCATCTGGTTCGGCCTGGGTGCTGACGGGTCTTTCTCTAGGAAGTTGAGCCTGTAGTTAACTATCGGGTTATAGTAAAGCCCCTTAAGCCATGGCCAGTAGTACCGCCTAGCTATATGTTGGCCTAACCATATTATCGGGACCTCCTTATTAGAGAGATACAGAAGCATGTTATAGAGCTTCTTTCTCATCTCAACGGTCGGCGCGTATCTGGCTGCGTAGAGGAGGGCGCTTACTGTCTCGTTGTACCAGAAACCGGGGTTTACACCGCCGTAAACGTATTGCTCGCTAAGCTTTCTCGATCCCTTGACACTTACCAATATGTCCGGCGTTACAAGTACCTCTTTTATAACCGGAACCTCGACTTCAACTTCTTTTTCCACGATTTTCTCCTTTATTTTCGGAGGCATT
>CAYSTQ010000153.1:0-4912 GCA_964433855.1 uncultured Thermoproteales archaeon | reverse complement strand
CCTATTACCGCGGCAACACAATCATTATATAATTTTACTGGTATTTTAAATGCTTCATAAATAGGTTTAATAAGTGGTATATATTTAAACGGAAGATTAGGCGTGTTAACTATAGCGCCTTCTTTCAGGTTTAAAGGCCCTATCGAACCTATGCCTATGCCCTTAACCTTTCCTTTATAGATAACATCCTGAAAATTCTGCTTTATCATCCTTATTATTTGCTGGCTTACAGCATAACTACCACCTGTTTTAACGGTGCGTTCCTGAACCTTCTGTTGGATTCCGTCCTCGTCGCCTAATGCAACCCTTATATTTGTACCTCCTATATCGACACCGACAGCATATTGCATAAAAATCACTCCCTTGTTTATACTAGTATTTCCATAGCTAGCACATAATTATTTTTAGCTGTAAGGATACTTGTCGGGAGTATAAAGTTTACATTCCTCAGCATTTTTATTATATAATAAAAATATTCTATTCGAAAAAATTAAGTTGTCTAACACGGACAAAATCCTCTCTTTACTGAAGTTCATCTCAACAGCGTCTTTAAGCAGTTCACCAACACTTATACCCGGTCTCGACTCAACACGGCGAATTATCCATTCGGATATCTTCGAGTCGTCAATACTTTTAAGACTAGATCGGGGTTTTCTGAAGTTCATATAATGTTCCAATGTTATAAAATATTTTTAAGTATGTTTTTAATTAAAACTATTTAATTATGCTGAGAGTCCTCGCCAACGGGAAAGCCCCACGCCTTGTGACCACGAAAGTATCTTCCATTTGGCTTACATAACCACCGCTTTGCTCGACAAGTACAGGGTATTCTTGAATGATCTTCAAAGAAAGCATTTTCCTCATATTTTCACGTAAACTGGTGACACTCATGTAATTCTTAAGCCAACGCTCAGCGAAGGGCAACCTGTCAAACCTGTTCTTTATTACCTTAAGTAACCTTCTCAGGCTTGTCTCTTTAACACGTTTAACTGTCTTAAGCCTATAGATATAGCTATTCAGATCCTCTATCACGAATCCCCTGCCATCAGTAGCAAAGGGCTCTATAGCGTATATTTCTCCAGGCAAGGTTTTACTGAGCGTAATCGTGGATACGTTGGGAACGGACTTCCCTGCATGCAACCTGTATCTTGAGATTAGATGGCCAGTAAGGTTTCTCACGGGCGAGAGCCCATAACTTCTTATAGCTCTTTCTATAACTCCTCCTAGACGGCCGAGGTTTACTCCCGGTTTTAATCTCGTTGCGATATCCCTTAAAGCCGCCATACTCGCATCTACAAAAAGTTGGTACTTAGAAGTCAATGGGACAGTCACGGCAGCGTCCACTATATACCCGTCTACATGAGCACCAACATCTATCTTTACCAATCCATTCTCAGGGATACGTGATGGATCTCCTATAGGAGATGTATAGTGGGCCGCCACCTCATTTATGGATACGTTAACTGGAAAAGCCGGTCTTGCCCCTTGCGAGACTATATATGCTTCCAGATTGTCGCATAGAGCTTCGATTTTCAACCCAGGCTTTACAGCATCTATCGCTTTTTCAAGGGTTTTATGCACTATTTCTCCTGCTTTAAGATATTTGTCTAATACTTCTTCGTCCAAACACATTTCCAGTAATGCCTCCTTTGAATAACTGAGTCTTTATTACTGCATTTTCCAAAAATAATTATTTAGGTGTAAAAATGAGACATCGTGAGCTCGTGTACTTATCTCTTTCAAACGCTGCATCTCTTTTAGAGAATCTTTACGAGAGACGAGAACTATTAATAAAAAAGGCTAGAGACCTTATCAAGAAGTCTAAAGAAGTAATAGTTAACGTCTATTTGGAAAAATGGGAGGATGCTGAGAGAAAAATATCTGAGTTAAATATTGTAAAGGCAGAACTGGAAAATATGGCGAAGACAGCTGGAGAGCTTTATTATAGCTCCACGGCCAGGGACAGCTTAGCAGAATATGTAGAGGCTATCATATACTTTAGAATCCTAAAGGATAATAGCTTCCCCGAGCTAAATGAGCTTGAGGTCCCGCCTATTCCGTATATAATGGGCGTGTTAGATGTAGCAGGTGAGCTTAGAAGAAGTATTCTAAAGTTTTTAAGAGAAGAAAGACTAGACGACGCAGAGCGTCTACTGAAGTTTATCGAGTCCATTTACGAAGCCCTTTCCCCCCACATATTACCTGACTCACTAGTTCCTGGTTTTCGGAGAAAGCTGGACATAGTAAGGCAATTATTTGAAAGATCATTATCCGATATTCTTTATGTATCAAGACCAGGTAA
This sequence comes from uncultured Thermoproteales archaeon, assembly GCA_964433855.1. GTDB lineage: Archaea > Thermoproteota > Thermoprotei > Thermofilales > CAYSTQ01 > CAYSTQ01. The sequence goes on along the minus strand of CAYSTQ010000153.1, from coordinate 2,610 downwards.
AGGTGTTTCAAATTGACAAAAGGGTTTTCAGTTTTGCGCGCAAGAAAGGCTCAGTTAAACATAGCTGCGCAGGTAGTTCATATAGATTTTTTTCAATATCCTATACAGTTAATAGGCGGCGTGGATGTCGCTTATAGGAATGAGCGCGCTATAGGAGCATGGGTTGTTTTGGAGTGGGGATCCTGGAAACTTGTGGACTACGCTGTAGGGGTGGTTAAGGTTAAGTTCCCCTATGTGCCTACTCTACTGTCTTTCCGGGAAGTATACCCCTGCATAGTAGCCTGGAAAAAACTACGTGTAAAACCAATTATTTCGTTGGTCGACGGGCAAGGGATTTTACATCCCTATAGAGCTGGTTTCGCATCGCACCTAGGAGTAGTTTTAGACATACCTACTATAGGGGTCGCAAAGAAACTTTTATGCGGTACTGTCAGCGAATGGCGCGGTGACACAGCGCCAATTATAGATCGGGGAACCGTCATCGGGTATGCTTTGAAAACGCGCGGCCGGCCAATCTACGTTAGCACAGGCCATAGAGTCTCGCTGAAAACAGCTGTTAGCATAGTGAGAAAATGTATCACGAAATATAGGCTTCCTGAACCCATAAGGGCGGCTCACGCTAAGGCTAAAGAGGCTGCCGAAAACTATCTTAATTTTACTGGTTCACGTTTTTAATTTTCTCTATTATTATAGAGGAGCTCTCCATAGGATATCTCGTATCTTTATTTTTTAACTTAATAATCTTAATATTTTTCTTAATATTTTTAACAATGTTTTCTTTCAACGCTTTTATTTTTTCCTCCAGCCATCCCTGATCAGGCCCCAGTATAATGATATCGGGTTGCACGATATTTATAACCGAGGCTATGTCTAGATCCTCGCTACCCAGCATAGCTTGATCTACGCTTTTGAGAGCCCTTACCATCTCAAGCCTCTGAGCCTCAGGTATGACCGGGCGCCGCCCCTTAACATTTTCCACGGTTTTATCTCTAGCCACAACAGCAATGACGGTTCCATACTCCTTAGCTTTTCTGAAAAGATAGAGATGGCCTGGATGAAGTATGTCAAAAACCCCACCTACCAACACTTTAGGTCTACGACGCGGCCACCGGATATCCGTCAGCCCTAGTATTTTAAGCGCGTCTAGAAGCCCCTCCCCATATGCTACGCACGCCAGACTTGTGAACCAATCCCCTTTCTCATAAAGATAGTATTTAGCATCACTTAAATAACATTTCGCTAACTCTATTACCTCCTTTGTTTTTTCGGAAGGTTTTATTTGAATTAACACTTTTTCAAGACCAGTTATATACTTCATTACCTTTTCAATAGCCGTCTTTTTCTCTAGGTTTTTCTCTCTTTGCCTACCACGTCCGGACATGCCCCACATAGGATCACTAACGCCTCGGATTCTAGTGGATGTAATTTTCCAGGTATTATAAGGCTATGTGGTGGAGGCCCAAATTCCATTTTTTCAAGAACCCTTATAGGGGCCGCCTTAACGAAGGCGTCCTCGCATCCGATTCTAGATAGCCCAACGGCAAGCGTATCATCCTTAATTATCCCTTCCCTAAACATGGACTCGGTTTCCCAAAGAATCTTTAAGGCCTCGTTAACACTTACATAGTCACCCGTTTCAGCATCTAGCTCAAGGAAAAAGAACGTGTGGAGCCCACGTTTAAGATTATCACGAAGCACCTCATAATGAGTCGTTGGAAAATACCCGAGATCCTTTTTCGGCCGTACTATAGTGACCGGCCTACCGAACTTATAGCAGTGAAGCCCTGTCGCTCCATATATAGCAGTTATGACCGACGCTGAATTCAACACTTTTGTCTTCACGCCGTGTTTTTCAGCTTGCAGACGTATAGCTATATGCGTTGTTGCCACGAATGGATCCCCCGGCACGATCAGAGCTGCCCTACCTTTTTCAGCAACTTTTATTAGACGGCTAGCCTCATCGTCCTCCAAGTCCCTTCTTCTAAGCGGGGTTACAGGCTTGCCTATGAGCCTCTCCAGCCTTGCAATATTTAGTTTAGGTATTATACTTGTGTACTGGTCTATGAATACCTCTTTACAGCTACGTAGAATTTTAAGCGCTTTCATCGACAAGTCATCCTCACTGCAAAGGCCAAGACCTATAAACCACAATTCACCTCTCATATTATCATCCAATCTGCCTTTACATATCTAGAATTTATCGGTGGCGGGCCCGGGGGGATTCGAACCCCCGACCCTCGGGTTAAGAGCCCGATGCTCTACCTGGCTAAGCTACGGGCCCTTCCCCTATTAGTGGATTTTAAATTGTTTAAAAAAGATTTCGGTTTATTTACCTACACGCCTTAGTAGTTCAGTCAGGTTTTTGAAGACTCTTTCTCCCTCCCTTAACTTAACCGTTATCTGTTCTATCTGGTATGTACTTAATACCTGATGTGGAAGCTGTGTCCCAAAGGCTTTTGACCAGTCAACTGTTTTTCCATCTTCATCCTCTGCATGAATGAATTTGCCTATAGTCAGCCTATACGGGGTTTCCTTAAAGATGAATATTATTTTTCCACCGAGACCCATAACCCATCTTCTTAGCCTAATTATATCGGTATGGGAAAGCAA
>CAYSTQ010000152.1:0-4967 GCA_964433855.1 uncultured Thermoproteales archaeon | reverse complement strand
GCGTCCGGGGCCGGGACCAGGTGATCCAGTACGCCGCCCAGCTCTACGTTAAGAGTCTTTTGCTCCGTTTGTCGGGGGAGGAGTGGAGGGGGCATGGTGTGCGCACGCTGCTGGGCGCCCTTGCCCTTGTGGCGGAGGAGAACGGTTTGAGGGAGGTTGCTGAGAGGATTTACGGTTTTGCCCGCGGGAATAAGAGGGTTTTGGCTGAGCTTGAGGAGGCGCATACGCGCTCTGTTTACGGGGTGTTCGAGTATAGTAGGGGTCAGGCGGAGGTCCTTGTGGGCGCTGCTAGGTCTGTGGTGATGCTTAGTAAGGAGATAGAGAAGAGGGTGTTTGGAGAGGTTGGGTGAGTAATGGGTAGGGTTACGCCTCTCCGGGTTTTGATGGAGTGGAGAAGGTATGTTGGGATAGTGTATGAGGCGGTGAAAGCCGTTGAGCCGTCGGCGGAAGTCTATGTCGCCGGGGGTGCTGCCGAGGGGAGGATTACCGCTAGGAGTGACATAGACGTGTTGGTGGTTCTGCCCCGTGCGCCGGCGTTCGAGGAGGCTGTGGATCTACGCGTTAAAATCCTGGAGAGGGCGGAGGGCATGGGGCTTCCGCTTCACGCCCCGGTGGAGCTCCACATTATAGGTAGGAGGGAGCTTGGCAAATACCTGGGTAGGGGGAGGGTGATCCCGGCCGGGCGGCTCTGAGGCTGGGAAGGGGGCGGGGTATCACCGTGTTTTCCTCGCCTGTACGCGGGAGGCTGGGAAGAAGTGTTTGTTTGGAGCGGGGCCCGGGGGGTGAGGGGGTGGTTAGAGGTAGCCTAGGGCTTTGAGGCGCCTCTTTATCTCTTCTTCCTCCTCCTTGCTGTAGACCTGTTCCTCTTCTTCTTCCTTGAGGAGTTCCTGGAGGACGAATTCGACGTATTCTTCTACGGATTTGAATTCTCCGCCGCTTTCCTCGACTTCTTTCTTGACTTTCTCGTATAGTTCCTTGGATATGTAGACCGGGATTTTCTCCTGGCTCATGGGCTGCACCCTTATTCCTGTTGTCTACGGGCTATTTTAGCTTTGCCGTTTAGGCCGCCTTGTTTTAAAAGGGGGTTAAACTTAAAGGCTTAAATACTGTTTTGTCAGGTGTTTAAAACGGGTGTAGCGGGTGCGGCACAGCGGCTCTGTCGGCGCGTTACTATATGTTGTGAAGCGGTTTTATGAGAGATATGGAAGGGGTATTAGCAGGACTAGGCTGATGAAGCTACTGTTTCTGGCTGACTACAAGGCCCTATATGTGCTGGGGAGGAGAGCGACTGGGTATAGATGGGTTAAGTGGCTTTATGGTCCTTTCTCCAGGGAGGTGCTAGACGACCTTGACGCTTTATATGAAAAAGATGTGATGGATGTTGAGGAGAGCGTGGAGGGCTGGGTTTTCTATAGACCGACATCGGCTAACGTGAGGGTGAGGATACCAGAGGATGTGAGGAGGATTCTGGACTGGGTGGTGGATGAGTACGGCGGTAGGAGTCTTGAGGATGTGTTGAAGGAGGTCTATGGTTTGAAAGAAGTGCGGTCTACCGAGATGGGAGAGGAGATACTGGGAGGTGGCTAGCTTGGGTAGGAGGAAGACGAGGAATATGCTTGTGTCCGCGGAGCTTGGAACGGTGTTGGATAGGGCTGTTAGGGAGAGGCTCGTATATCATACGGTGGCTGAGCACCTGTCTGTGGTCAGCGAGGTGCTGAGAGGTCGTTTAAGGGAGGAGGACAGGGCTATGGTTAGGAAATTGCTTGATACGTATGCCCTCTGTCTCTATTATCTTTTTGCTGAGGCTGGGAAAGCGTTGGAAAAAAACGAGAGGGATAAGTATATAGAGAAGCTGAAACTCACCGAGGATCTTTTGAAGCGGGTAAACACTATAGCTCCCTCGAAGACTAAGTTAAGAACTCTTGAAGAAGAGCTGAGAAGGGTTCTGTTCAGGATAGGGGAAGCCGGTGGGGGCGTTCGTAGCAGTTGACAACTTTTATCTTTATTCTCCCTGGCCACGTCTACAACCTGTCTTGGACGTGGTCAGGAGGGCTTTAGAGTACGGCGGTGTAAGTAAACTTGTCATATTCGAGGAGCTACAGTTAGTGGTTCATAGGAGGGGCGAACGAGTTCGTTCGAAACTAGAGGTATTTACGTTCAGGATACAGGAGCCTGTTCTTAAACGGGTTTTTGAGAGAGCTCTGCGTCAGGGCAGGCTTGTTATAGATGATGTTTTAAGAGTAGGAGTGTCTGATGAGCTTATTCCGATGCTGGAATACTCGTTATTAGCTAACGCGGAAACAGGAAGCGTGGAGAACGTGCCTGGTGATGGAACAATAAGAATAGATGATGTTGTGAAGAAGAGGGTTAGGGGTCTTCTTAGAGGGGTTTCTCTTTTAAGTCTTTTCAACTTTAATCCGTATAGCTATTCTACGTATCTTGTTGAGAGAGTAAGGAGGATACTGAGTGTACAGCATAAAAGCGTTGAGCCATGTTTGGAGCAGGGTGGCGTCAATAGTATTGCTTCGGAAGTAGAGAAAAGATATTGCGGAAGGCTTGGGGATTCATGTCCTGTTATCAGGAGGGGGGATAGGCTTTTAAGCCAGCATTTAGACGATGTGAGGCTAGCTACTGAAATATTAGGGTATCATGATCGTACAAAGGAAGCGGGCATGGTATTGACGTTGTTTAGACCTTATGAGTGCTTTGCTTGCACCATTGAATATGTATCGGAGATCACTAATGGCAGAATACTTAAGATTCCTAGGAAGCTAGGTAGATCCCGAAGCCATAAATGAGACGATAACAGTGTCTATTTTGTGCTTAAATATCCTAGGAGCCGCGTAAGGCTTATTAATTATATTTAATTAAGTGTTTTGGTGGCGGTGTTGGATAGGGGGGTTGTGGTCTGGTTTACGGGTTTGCCTGGGAGCGGGAAGACTACTGTTGCGAACGCTGTTGCGGAGAGGCTTCGTTCCCGGGGCTGTAGGGTTGAGGTTTTGGATGGTGATTGGGTTAGGAGGACTATTAGCGTGGGGGCTGGGTTTACGAGGGAGGAGAGGCGTCGTCACCTGTTGCGGGTTGCCTGGGTTGCCCGTCTTCTGGCTCGGAACGGCGTGGTTGTGCTGTGTAGCTTTGTGTCGCCTTATCGGGATGTTAGGGCTGAGGTTCGGGGGATTGTGGAGGAGGAGGTGCCGTTTATAGAGGTTTTTGTGAGGTGTAGCCTGGAGGAGTGTATTCGGCGGGATCCTAAGGGGCTGTATAGGAGGGCGTTGAGGGGTGAGATTGAGCATTTCACGGGGGTTAGTGATCCCTATGAGGAGCCTTTGGAGCCGGACGTGGTGGTGGACACTGAGCATGAGGACGTGGAGGCGTGCGCGGCTAGGGTTCTGGAGAGGCTTGGGGAGATGGAGGGGAGAAGTTGGGAAAGTCGTCGTAACTTACAGGGATAGGCTCACCCGCTTCGGCTTCAAATACCTCAAACAATACTTCAACTCACACGGTGTCGAAATTGAAGTAATCTTTGATGATGAGGGAAAAACGCCAGAAAAGGAACTCGTGGAAGACCTCTTAGCTATAGTAACTTCCTTCGCTGGAAAGCTCTATGGAATGCGTTCTCGCAAGAAAAAACGTCTTGTAGAGGCGGTAAAGAATGCCCTCCGAGACGGTTAAGCTCACGACAAAATTCAAGCTTAAGGAAACCCCAGAAGGGTTAGATGAGCTTTTCTCCACTTACCGTGAGATTGTGAACTTTCTAATTTCATACGCTCACGAGAACAACATAACAAGCTTCTACAGGCTCAAAAAAGAAACCTATAAAAGCCTACGTGAGGGATACCCACAATTACCGAGCCACTACCTTTACACTGCTTGCCAGATGGCCACATTAATTTACAAGAGTTACAGAAAGAGAAAGAGGAGAGGAGGAGCTAACGGTAAGCCTGTTTTTAACAAGGAAGTCATAATGCTGGATGATCACCTGTTCAGGCTCGACTTTGAAGAAAGAGTTATCAGGTTATCTACTCCCAATGGGAGGGCTTCCTTAGAATTCTATCCCGCAAGATATCACGAGAAGTTTAGAGACTGGAAGGCTGGGCAGGCTTGGCTGGTGAGAATGCCCAAGGGTGTTTTTGTAAATGTGGTGTTCACCAGAGAGGTCGAACATAGAGAGCCTTCAGCCTTTGTCGGCGTGGATTTAAACGAGAATAACATAACGCTATCTCTTCCTAATGGCGAATTCGTTCAAATAATCACCCACGAACGGGAGATTAGGACAGGCTATTTTATAAAAAGGAAGAAGATTCAGAAAAAGCTCAGGACTGGGAGAAAGAGGAAGGAATTGCTGGAGAAGTATGGGGAGCGGGAAAGGAACAGGCTTAACGACCTCTACCACAAGTTGGCTAATAGGATTGTCGGATTAACTGAAAAATACGGTGGTATTGCTTTAGAGGATTTGACCAAAATTAGGGATTCAATAAGGTATTCCGCCAAGATGAACGGTAGACTTCACCGTTGGAGCTTTAGAAAGCTTCAATCCATAATTGAGTATAAAGCAAAGCTGAAAGGTGTTAATGTCCTTTTCGTGAATCCCGCTCACACGTCATCTCTGTGCCCGATATGTGGGGAGAAGCTAAGCCCGAATGGGCACAGGGTCTTGAAATGCAAATGTGGTTTTGAGGCAGATAGAGATGTTGTCGGCTCGTGGAATATTCGGTTGAGAGCCTTGAAGATGTGGGGAGTCTCCGTTCCCCCCGAAAGCCCTCCAATGAAGATGGGAGGAGGGAAGGTTGCCCGCTACGATAGTTTCGCATGTTCCAAAAGTAGTGGACAACCAGAACGGAGATCCAAACATCGTTCCAAAGGCTAAATATAGAGTTGAAGAATATGCTAAGATAATGATATTAGAGGAGACCGAAAAGTATGAAGAAAAAGGTGCATTCAAAGCTTCCGACTTGGGATATCCATTC
>CAYSTQ010000151.1:0-4986 GCA_964433855.1 uncultured Thermoproteales archaeon | reverse complement strand
CCCTCACAGGCACCGCAACCACACCTTCCCCCCAGACAGGCCCGGCACCTACAGGTTCAGGGCAAGCTGGGGCGGCGACAGCCAGCACCAGCCCGCCACAGCCACCGCAACCCTCCACGTGACCGCAACACCCAGGATAATCAACATGACCACCCCCGCCGGCGGAGAGGAACAGGTGAGAATGGCCTCAAACTCAACCATACGCAGCGCCGAGGTAGACATCGAGGAGGGCAGGATAAGCGTAGAGGTTGAAGGCCCAAGCGGCACCACCGGCATACTCGCCGTAAGGCTCCCCGTAGCCCTCCTCGAAGCCTACGACACCAGGCCCCAGGACCTCGTAATACTCGTGAACGGCCGAGAAGTAAACTACACCTGGACCCTGGTAGACGGCCACTACGTCCTAACCCTACAGTACAGCCACAGCCACGACAGAATAGACATCTACCTAACCACCTACACCACAACCGTCACCGTGACCGACTACACAGGGCAGCCCGTCCAGGGCGCCACAGTCAGGCTGGAAGGCCCGGTAACCCGGGTCGCGGACACCGACGCCGGCGGCCAGGCCAAGCTCGCCAGGCTACCCGCCGGAAACTACACGCTAACAGTCAAATACGGACCCCTCACCATAGCCCAGACCACCCTGAAAATACCCACCGAGAAAACAACCATCCAGACAGAGCTAAACAAGTACCGCACACTCTACCAGCAACTAGAACAGGAGAAACAACGGCTACAGCAGGAGAACCAGAAGCTAAAGTCCCAGATAGCCCAGCTCCAAACCGTCTGCTACATCCTCGCCGCCGCCACAATAGTCTTGATCATAGCCCTCATAGCAGCCCTTAAACGCCGCAGACAACCCTAGACAGAAAGCCGGAACAAAGAAAATATAGATAGTCGTCCCAAATCCGGCGACATACTTCCTAGTTTTATTAAAAACTGGCTCCCAGCCTCAAATCCAGGCCGACTCTTTTTCCACCAGGCCTCCCAATTAAATACGGAGAGAAAAGCCGGGTAGAACCAAGCCAAACAAGCCCGGGTAGCTCAGAATCCCCGAGAAAGAAACGGCAACCCACCTCCGCCATAAACCCCACGGCTACCCCGGACAGCCAAGCCACTCCACGTAGAGATCCCTCCTAGCCAGCTCCAGCACCGGGATACTCCTCCTCGCCTCAGCCACCTCCCCCGGATCCAGCTCCACGCAGAGGCTTCGCTCCTCCACGCCCAGGTCAACCAGCACGTGGCCGAAAGGCGTAGCAACCAGGCTCCTCCCGCAGAAAAACGGGCCGGTCTGGTTCACCGCCACCAGGAAGGCCAGGTTCTCGTGAGCCCTAGCCGCCGCCAACGCAAGCCACTGCGCCTCCTTGTAATCACCCCTATACCACGCCGACGGGACGATGAAGAGATCCACACCCCTGTAAGCCATAGCCCTGAAAAGCTCCGGAAACCTAAGGTCGAAGCAGACCGCCAGGCCAGCCCGGAAACCCCCGAGCCCCGCCGTCGCCAGCCCCCGGCCCGCCGCGAAAACCCTGCTCTCTCGGTAGCCGAACGCGTCAAAGAGATGAATCTTCCTGTAGACCGCCGCCACACGGCCCTCCACCGCCAGGACAGCGGCGTTATATACAGCTCCCCGCTCCCTCAGAAACACGGTGAAAACCGCCGCCTTGCCGAGCTCCCCCGTCTTCTCGACCACGCTCCGCACAAACTCCCCGTCCAGCGGCTCCGCCACAGCCTCCACATACCTCCTCGTAACACCCCCCTCGGGAACCCCCATGGCGTACTCCGGGAAAACATCCAGGTCGGCGCCAGACCCCTCCAAAGCCTCCAGGATACGGGCCAGGTTCCCCCGCTTATCCCCCTTGAACACGAGCTGGTGCAGGCCAACCCTCAAGAAACACCACCCAGGCAACCCCGTAGTAACATACGTGTAGAACGCTTAAATACTTGGAGCCTAAACCTGTCGCCGAGGTGTAGCGCATGGAGCCGTTCAACGAGGCCCACTACAGGAGGCTGGCCAGGGAGAACGCTGAGAGAATAAGGAAGGCGCAGGGCTTCGAGGAGCCCGACAGGGTCCCCGTCGCGATAGGGCTCGGCGGCCCCTACTACGCCAAGCTCTTCGGATACACGTTCGCCGACTACTACAACAACCTGAGCGTCATGCTCGACGCCCAGATAAAAGGCATCAAGTGGAGGCTGGAATGGCTCAAAGACGACTTCACCGGCATAGGGGTCTGGCTAGACACCGGCAGCATAGCTGAAGGCATAGTCTTCAACTGCAGGATAGTCATGCCCGACGAGAAAAACCCCTGGCGAAGCCCCTGGATAGTCCCCCGGATAAAAACCCTGGAGGACATCGACAGGCTAGAGGTACCCGACCCCCACAGCCACAAGGGCGTCAAACAGTACTACGCCAGACTCGAGAAATACAGGAGACTAGTCAAATCCAACTACGGCAACCTCCCCGTAGGCGGACGGCTACAGATACACCCCCCGGTCTCCGCAGCCGGATCCCTCATGGGGCCCGAAAGGCTCTACGCCTGGATATACAGATACCCCCGCGAAATGCATAAGCTCTTCAGAAAACTCGAGAAGACCTTCAGGCTACTCCAGGAATACTACTACGAGATAACCGGCTCCGGCCCAGGCTCCCTCGGGTTAGCCGACGACCACGCCGGATACCTGAGCCGCCCCCTATACCAGGAGTTCGCAGCCCCCTACAACTCCAGGCTGTACAGGCTCTACGGCCCCAGACACCGCGGCCTACACATGGACTCCCACATGGACCACATCACCGACATACTCCTAAACACCTACAGGATCAACAGCGCCGACGTCGGCGTCGAGAACGACATAAGGGTGATAGCCGAAGCCTTCAAGGGAAAAGTCGTGTTCAAGGGCAACGCGAACTGGCGCCCCCTCGTCGCCGGCCCCCTCGAAAACATAGAGCTAGAAGTCGAGAAATGCATATACTACGCCGCCCCCGGCGGAGGCTACATATTCGACAACGGCGGCGAAACCTACACCGGCGTCCCCCCGGACAGGCTCAAGTACGAGGTCGAATACGCCAAGAAGGTCGGGAAATACCCTATAAGAAAGGAACGGTTCAAACACCTCCACAGGATCCTCGCAGGCCAGCCGCCGAAGCGCAACAGATAACTCCCCAACCGCCCCAGACAAACACGGTGACCAGGCTTGGAGAAGATACGTGTAGGCTTCATAGGATGCGGCGGGATAGCCGCCGCCCATCTGAAAGGCCTCGTCAAAAACCCCCACGTCGAGCTCGCAGCCTTCTGCGACATAAACCCTGAACGCGCCAAGTCCACAGCCAGAAGATTCGGCGCCCACCGCGCAGCCATATACAGCGACGCCGAGAAAATGCTCCGGGAGACACAGCTCGACTGCCTCTACTTCTGCCTACCCCCATACGCCCACGGCGCCGAGCTCCACGCCGTCGACCACGGCATACCCTTCTTCGTCGAGAAACCCATAGGGCTAAGCCTGGAGCTAGCCGAGGAGATAGCCTCAGCCGTCCAGAGGAAAAACCTGCTGACAAGCGTAGGCTACATGAACCGCTACCGGAGAAGCGTCCAGACAGCCCGGCAAGCCCTAAGCCGGGACCCCCCAGTCCTCGTCCTCGGAGGCTGGATCGGCCGCACCCCCCAGCCAACCCCCCAAGCCACCATCTGGCGCTGGTGGATAATAAAGGAGAAGAGCGGCGGACAGTTCCACGAGCAGGTAACCCACACCGTAGACCTCGCACGTTACCTCTGCGGCGAAATAGTCGAGGTACACGCCATCCCCGCAAAAGGCCTAAACCCCGACACACCCCCAGGCTACAACATTGAGGACGCAGCCGTCGTAAACATCAGGTTCGCCAACGGCGCCGTCGGAAACCTCTGGGCATGCTGCGCAGCTAACGCAGGCGGCGGAGGCGTAACCCTAAGCATCTACGCCAACAAGACCACAGCCCTCTTCACAGGCTGGGAACACAGCCTCAGGCTCCTACAGGCCGGCAGCGAACCCCTCGAAATACCCGGCGAACCCAACATATTCGAGATAGAGGACAACGCCTTCATAGACGCCGTCAGGCTCAACGACCCCTCAAAAATACTCTGCCCATACTCCGACGCCCTAGAGACCCTCAGGGTAACCCTAGCCGCAAACCAGTCAATGGAGACCGGCGAACCAGTCAAAGTCAGGGCCTAGCCCGAACCCAGAGGAGAAGCCATGGCTGAAAACCTGGAGGAAGCCATCATAAAAACGGTAAACGCCGCAAAGGACAGCGTAGTCCACGTCACAACCGTCTCGCTCGCCTACGACCGCTTCCTAGAGCCCCTACCCGTAAAGGGCGCCGGCTCAGGCTTCATCCTGTCAAGCGACGGGCTGATAGTGACCAACTACCACGTGGTCAGCGGCGCCAAAAGGCTCGAGACAGTGCTTCCAGACGGCAGACGCTACAGCGCCAGGACGCTCGCCACAGACAGGTTCTCAGACCTAGCACTGCTGAAGATAGACGCCCAAAACCTAAAACCCCTCAGGCTAGGAGACAGCGACAGGCTGAAAGTAGGCCAGATAGTCCTCGCCATGGGCAACCCCTTCGGCCTACTCGGCCAGCCCACGGTCACGATCGGCGTCGTCAGCGCAAAGGAGAGAGCCGTGAAAACCAGATACGGCATAATAGAGGGGCTTATACAGACCGACGCCGCAGTCAACCCCGGGAACAGCGGCGGCCCTCTCGTCGACCTCAAAGGCACGGCCGTAGGCGTCATAACCGCCATGATACCCTACGCCCAGGGAATAGGGTTCGCCATACCGGCCTCCAGCGCCGCCAGAATGCTTGAAAGCCTCAGAAAATACGGGAAAGCCCTCAGGCCCTGGATAGGCATATACGGCGCCGACCTAACCCCCCAAGTAGCCAGACGCCACGGCCTCCCGGTGAGACAGGGCGTAATCGTGGTCGAAACAGCGGAGAACGGGCCAGCCAGA
>CAYSTQ010000150.1:0-5062 GCA_964433855.1 uncultured Thermoproteales archaeon | reverse complement strand
CGCAGTGCCGTACTTCGGAGCCTTCCTCAAGCTAGAGGGAGTGCTCGACGCTAGCTTCACGGCAGACTTCAGCAATTATGCCAGCCTCATAGACAAAGATGAGACCGGCTGGACCAGCACCAGCTACCAGATAAACGCTACCGACACCGACGGTGACGCCAAGGCCTCGTTATTAGTACCGATCTGGGTACCAGTACACCCAGACAATGCCCACTTCAACGGCATATGGTTCGGAACAAACATAACCGAGGTAGCCATAGTCGCCTCCAAGGACTACGGCACGCCCGGTTTCGTAACTGACGGCCTCTACTGCATAAACTATGAGGTCGCTGATGACATCGAATACATAGGCAAAGACGCCGCCGAAATAACCACCTGGAACGTAACCAACTGGGTCAGCGACTATAAGATACTTAACACCACCGCAACCGAATGCATAGCCATACAAGTTAAAGGCCCAGACCTCAAAGGCGTTAACGTAGACCTGGCATACTTCAACATAGCGGTATATGTGGGTGACACCAAGATAACCTCGGCATACAAGGGTAGCATAGACCCAGTAGAGTTCACTCCGCCGACCAGCGGCGAGGCTGAGATGCCCGACGGAGTAACCAGGCCAATAATATCCGATTGGGCACTCTACAAGTACACCGGCAACAGTACAACCATATTCGAAGACGCTGAAACCTTCCTGTACACGTTCAAGGCAACCCAGGACTTCGACCACCACCCGGTGGTTGAAGCTCTGGGCATAGAGGACTTTACAAGCACCTACTTCCTGCCAGAAACCCTCAGCATGGATGTTAACATAACCGCTGAATACGACGGCTGCGACAAAGCATACGAATTCACCTGGCAGCAGATATACATACACCTGATGGACTTCGACGGCAAGAACCTCGCCAACATGGTGATACTTGTCTTCAAGAAGGGCGTGCCCATGCCGCTGACATTCGCCGTCACTGGCGAAGACGGCATGGCGGTAGCCTACGTAGCCAGCAACACCGAGCAGTACAGGCTTGAAGTCTACTGGCGCGACAGCTGGTTCCTAGAGAAGGCTGGCGTAATACCGAGAGGCGTTAACATATACAGCAGCGCCGACGAACGTAAGTACTGGACTGGCGGCGAGACCGCCGTCATCCAGGCCTACGTATACATCGGCCTGCTCAAACTGACTAAGGCCGACGGCACCCCGCTCAGCAGTGACGCCCTCAATAAGATAACTGTTGAGATAACCTGGCCCGATGGCGTTGTAACAACTCATACAACCAAGACCGGAACCGTCGAAATGATAATGAACAGCGACACTGTCGAAACCATGAAGGGTTCCCTCAACCCAGGATCGCCGCATCCACAGACCCCAATAGGCGACTACGCCATCAAAGTATACTGGACTGGACCCAACAACAAGAAGTTAGTAGTTTACGACGGAGCAATGAGCATTATAAAGTATAGAACCGGCCCAGCGGAGCAGCTCAGAACCATCAAACTTAATGTCGGCGACTTCAAGCTCAGCTTCGTCACGCCGTTCGGCACTCCGATGACCGGAGCTAAAGTCACCGTAACCAAGGCGGACGGAACCTCTGAGGCCTACACCGCTGAAACCGGCACCGTAAGCATAGTTGAAGCTCCTCTAGGCACCGCTGAAGTAGCGGTAACCGAGTGGAAGGGACTCCCAGTAACCTTCACGACCACCGTCACCGCTAAGACCAGTGAGACCGTCACCGTCACCGTAGACACAATAGGTAAGTTACTGATAGCCGCCCAGGGCAGCCGTGGACAGGGCCTTGAAGGCGCCGAGATAACCATTAAGAGCGGCGACACCATAGTGGAGACCGGCGCCACCGGCGCCGACGGAACCTACTCCACCGAGCTGCCGGCAGGCAGCTACAGCATAACCGTCAGCAAGGCGGGCAGAACCGCCACCCTCACGGCCACTGTTGAGGGCGGCAAGGTAACCACCGCCAAGGCAACACTCGACATCTACATGACCATCGCCGGCTACTCCATGTCCTTCAGCGAGTTCATAGGAATGATAGTGGTGGCTGTACTCATCGTGGTAGTACTGTTCATAATATTCCACGAGTACAGCGTCTGGAGACGTAGAAGACTCGCCGCAGCCATAGTCCCAGCTAAACCAGAAGGCGGGGCCTAAAAACCGAAAACTAAAACCTAAAACCAGCTTTTTTCTTTTCTTCCTTCCATTTTCCAAACCTAAGCTTTTTATCGCCCTACTCAGATTTTTAATCAGGTGTTGTCTCAATGCAGAATTCTAAGGTAGACCTTACCAGGATAAAGGGTGTAGGCCCTGTTACCGCTGAGAAGCTAGCTGAGGCAGGCTTTGCCACAGTGGAGAAAATAGCGGTGGCCCCAGCCCGTCTAATAGCTGAAATACTCGGTATAGCTGAGGAAAGAGCAGCTGAAATAACCAGAGCCGCAAGGGAAATAATAGGGCTGAAATTCATGACCGCTGAAGAATATTTCGAGGCCAGGGAGCAGGTGGCTTATGTTACTACTGGGTGTAGGGCTTTGGATGATTTGTTGGGTGGTGGTGTTGAGACGGGCGCTGTCACGGAGCTGGTGGGGGAGTTTGGGACTGGTAAGACTCAGCTGTGCCACCAGCTTTGCGTCACTGTTCAGCTGCCTAGGGAGGAGGGGGGTCTGGAGGCGGGCGCGGTCTATATAGATACTGAGGGTACTTTTAGGCCTGAAAGGATAGTTCAGATGGCGTCAAGGTTCAATCTGGAGCCGAGAAAAGCCCTAAGAAACATTGTTTACGCCAGAGCTTACAATACAGATCACCAGATGTTGCTGGTGGATGAGGCGCAGCAGTTCATAGTGGAGAAAAACCTGAGACTATTAATCGTAGATAGCCTTGTAAGCCATTTCAGAGCCGAATACCCTGGCAGAGAACTCCTGCTAGCTAGACAGCAGAAACTGAACCGTCATGTACATCAGCTTCTTAAACTAGCTGATTTATACAACGTAGCCGTGATTGTTACCAATCAAGTAATAGCTAATCCAGATACCATATATGGTAACCCGCTGGTGCCCGCTGGAGGCAACATAGTAGCTCACGGCTGCACTTACAGGATCTGGATAAGAAGAAGCCAGGGCAATAAAAGAATAGCCAGAATATTCGATTCCCCCAAACATCCGGAGGCCGAAGCCGTATTCACCATAACTGAGCAAGGTATAGAAGATATCTGAACCGGGTGAGCCAGCTGAAAGCCCCCGACATCAACAGGTTAAACTTTGAAGAAAACATAAGGCGTAAACTGTTGAAAGCTGGCCTAACCACTGTTGAAAGCCTAGCACTGTGCGAACCGTCACAGCTGGCTGAAATCCTAGGTTTAGCACCAGAGCTTTGTAGGGAAATAGTTGAAAACGCCGTAAGACACTTACCATTTAGGTTAGAAAAGGCGCAGAACGGGGAGCAGGTGGCTTATGTTACTACTGGGTGTAGGGCTTTGGATGATTTGTTGGGTGGTGGTGTTGAGACGGGCGCTGTCACGGAGCTGGTGGGGGAGTTTGGGACTGGTAAGACTCAGCTGTGCCACCAGCTTTGCGTCACTGTTCAGCTGCCTAGGGAGGAGGGGGGTCTGGAGGCGGGCGCGGTCTATATAGATACTGAGGGTACTTTTAGGCCTGAAAGGATAGTTCAGATGGCGTCAAGGTTCAATCTGGAGCCGAGAAAAGCCCTAAGAAACATCCTCTATGCTCGGGCCAGGAACAAGGCTGAGCAGCTAGCTCTGATAATCGAAGCTGAAAAACTCGTCAGAGAAAAAATAAGAATGGTGATTCTAGATGGGATAGCGGCTTTCTTCTCTGGAGGCCGAAACGGCAACGCTAAAGTAGTGCGGGAAATGCTTATCCATTTAAGCAGATTAAGGGTTTTAGCCAGAAAGCATAACTTAGCTGTGATTATAACGAACCACGTTGTCTCCAAACCGGGGATAGTGGAGAAAATGCCTTTTGGAGACCCGTACACCGCCGTGATCGTGGACACACGGGTGTTCCTATATAAGGTCAGGGAAACATTGAGAAGAGCGGAGACGGTTTTCGGGGCGCCGGCGGGATCCACGGTTTTCAGTATAGCTGAAAACGGCGTGGTGGACCTGGCGTTTTAATATGGTTTACCTAGCTAAGATAGGCTCCTTTGGCCAAAACGGAAAACGAGGAAGATCGAATACCTAATACGTAAATTTGGGGGCTTCTCATTCGCCGTCAGCATCACCGCTATCGTTGGAGACTAAGTTAATAAAGAGCTGAAAACTGTGAAGATTAGAGACCATGTTGTAAGCCATAAACCTATATATTCCATCAGACCTATCAAGTAGTGCCGCTCCGGGGCATCCTTCAATAGGAAACGTATCCCGTAATGGGTGGCGGCATACATAATAATGGCGATAAATACGCCGTCAGCCCCCATAACCCTTAAGAAGCCGGATATAAGACCGGCTATGATGCCGGTGGAAATACGGACGATATATATCGTCTTAAGCACGTCCAATGGGTGACGCCTCCATGTCCAGACCTGAGGTAAAATATAGCCTCTCAGCTTTAGATTTTACGGCTTTATTGAAGGAACTTAAGCCGTTACTGGTGGGATGCTATGTTTCAAAAATATATCAAACCGATGAAACCCTGATAGTTAAGCTGGTCTGCAGCAATGGTGCACGGAGACGACTAGTGCTTTCACCAAAACACGGGTTCTGGGTAACCAGGTATGATATACCAAAGCCGCCGGCACCACCCTTTTTCTGCTCTGAGCTTAGACGTAGGCTGACAAGACTTAAATTGCTTGATCTCCGGCAAGAAGACCTTGACAGGATACTCTACATAGGTTTTGGCCAAGAAAAAATACGGTATTGGCTGGTTCTGGAAGTCGTCAGGGAGGGCAACATAATACTGTTAAACGCTGACGGAGAAATAATGTTAGCTTTACGCTACCGTAAGATGAGGGATAGGGATGTCATCAAAGGTCTAAAGTATAGACCGCCTCCGGCTATCGGCATAGACGTCGTTAGCAAAGAGACCAAAGAAATAATTAATGTTTTAA
>CAYSTQ010000149.1:0-5144 GCA_964433855.1 uncultured Thermoproteales archaeon | reverse complement strand
TAAGGCCTTAGCCGGACCTCCACTATAATACCCTACGGAGCATATCAAAGTAATAGCCCGCGACAGGCTACCCCTGTTCACGAAGCCGTCAGCCGTCCTGACGAAAACCTTATTCTTCGAAGTTCTAGCCTCGCCAGCGCTGACGGCCTCCTCTAAAACCCTACGGTTAAGCCCCTGCGGCTCACCGGGAATCTCGTAGGAGCCCACCAGGGCTAACGCTGCTAAATCCCTGTTCCCAGGGTTAAAAGCATGAGCAAACAAGTAGGCCAACGTTGAACTGGACGCCTCCCTCTCCCCGCTGAATCCGTAGAACTCGCAGTTTATATTAAGCAGGCCTTCACGCCTAAACACCGGAGCATCATGATGATCCACTATGACAGTTAGAGTTTCAGCGTATCTAGAGATGAGCTCGGCGTGAGGAGACCCTATATCTAAATAAATCACTGGCGCCCCAGCGTATCTCTCATGTATAGCCTTCACAGCCTCAGGAAACAGCTTTTCAAGACATATCTCCGTCGTCCGAAAACCATCCCTAGACATGGCGGCCTTAACACTAGCGGCCGACGTGACCCCGTCAGCGTCGTCATGATGAACCAGAACCACTTCACTATCCCTGAAACGCCTAAGACTTTCTACGGCCCTTTTAAACTCCCCTATCAACCCGTTAACATCCAATTCACAACCACCTACGAGAGGAAGTCGAGCAGGGAGGACTGCCCCTTCTCACCGGTCAACGCCTCCTCTCTAACCCCGAAGAGCCCAAGTATCCTCATAGCTGCGGGAACCACCTGCTTCTTAACGTAATATTCCACATCTATCTCCTCCACGTTTTTAACAAAGAGGTAGGGCTCAGCCTTATCCGCTAACGTGTCCCCGGGACGATCAACTATAACGTACCCTATCTTATCCCCAACCGTCAACGAGTAGCCCGCCGCTATCAGCTTTCTAGCCGCGACCACATGCGGAGCCTCAACCTCATAGTCCTCAAGCCTCTTAGCAACAGTCTTCCATATTATCAGCTTGCTAAGGGGGATCTCCCTGCGGCGCAGCCTATCAACAACCTCGTTGACATATTTCACAGCCTTGTCGACACTGCCCTCCTTAAGCATAACCTCGATCACGCGCTCCTGCACCTCCCTGGCCAGATCAGTCCAGTCACCCCTAACAGCCTCCAGACCGACGATATCGATCCTTCCGTCAGGTAACAGGCCACAATACCTCTTCTTAGCCTCCGTGAAGAAAACCCTCACGTACACCTTATCCGGCTTAATGAGAAGACCCAGCCTCTCCTTAATAGTCTTAATGAGCCTGTCAACCTTCTCCGGGTCATGCTTCACGAAGACGCTATCCGTATCCCCGTATATGACGTCCAGCCCAAGGCTCCTGGCCAGTCTTATCGTCTCCCTTATAATGCTTCTCCCCCATGCAGTAGTGGCCTCAGCCACCTCCCTCCTATACCATCTAGCCCCAAGCCAGCCGCAGTAGCCGTAAGTAGCGTTGGCTATTATCTTAAGCGCCCTCTGACGCTCATCCAGAACCCTGTACTCAGGATCATCCGGGCTCAGCTCTCTAAGCCTAGCCCTTATCTCATCCCTAGCCCTAAGCAGCCTCTCCAGAATAATCCGGTAGAAGCCCGGCGGACTCCTACGGAACCTATGGCCAACCTCAGGGGCCACGTAAACCTCGTCCACCTCCTCACCCGGGGGAACATAGGTGTCAGGAGAGATATTCCTAGAAATCATAATGTTGGGATACATGGAGCTAAAGTCGAGAACAGCTATGTTCTCATGTATCCCAGGTCTAGGCTCCAGGACTATGGCCCCCTTATACGTCTCAGCCGGGCGCTCAACCCTGTTAGGAACAAGCTCCCCGAACAAATAGGCGTGCCTCATCAAGTGCCACTCAACCCTGTGGCCCACGGAGGCGGCGACCACCTGGTCCAGCGGAAGCCCGACGATGCTAGATAGCTGTATCAGAAAGGGAAGGATCTTCTCCGCCAACCCGTATATGCTCCTAGCGTCATCCTCAGAATACTTGATAAGCTCCCTCCTAAGACCCTCGTCGTCCCAATACCTGTATATCTCCGCCCCATCTATCAGAACACGTTCACCCTTAGACATAACCCCGAGATACTCCGCCACGTTCTCCAGAGTCCTCACCTTAATCTCGGTAAGCTCCGAAGCGTAATCATAGAGATCCACGTTCGCCCTCCCTATCACCGAGAAATGCCCGTAGACGCTCTGAGACGGCTGACCACCAGCCCTGCTAACCCTAAGCCCAACCCCGTTCAGCTTAGCCCTAGTCAGCATATAGGGCCAGTCAAACCCGTTAGAGTTATACCCCACTATCACGTCCGGATCCGTTTCAAGCACGAACTCCTCAAACCTCCTAATAAGCCCTCCATCACGCTTATCCTCGGCAACCATGACAGTGCAGGAATCCCCTGTCGCGACCGAAATCAGTATTATAGGGTCACGTTCAGCCTTCGGCGCGCCCAACGCATTGTAACACTCTATGTCAAACGCTAAAACCCTGAGCTCAGGCACCCTCGTCAGCTCCGGGAGAAGCCTAGGCGGAGCCCTAGCCAGATAAACCCCGTCCGCACGCCACCCAGCCGGCTTCGACAACTCCTCAACCTCCACCTCATGCCAGCTACAGGGATACACGCCGTTGTCGATCATATACCGCATGTAAAACCTTATATCAGCCTCCAAAACCTCCTTAACACCCTTGATTCCGGCTACACGCTCCCTGAGCCCAGGAACCTCCGAGGGTACACGGCACGTTATCTTGACAACTTTAACAGGGCGGCCGAAATACTTTCTTTCAACAACCTCTAAACCCAGAACCTTACCGGCCAGCCGCCTCCTAAGCTCATCAGCCAACGCCTCCGCATCCCCTTCAGGTAAAGCATAGAAATAAGGCCTGAAACTCCTGTCCACGACAACTATCCTTTCACCCTTATCCGAGATGCCCCACATTAAAACCTCAGGCGCCCCATCCCTAACATCATACGTTATATCCAGTAGCCAAAACCGTATCTTCAAAACAGACCCCCATTTTCTAAACTGGAAACCTAAGAAAATAAGCGTTCCCCCGTGAGAGAAACAATAATCCCAGCAAAAAAACAGCGTATACTTCCTTGAAAACCTATAAGGACAGAACAAAATTTATGGGTGAGAGCGCTAAATTAAAAGCCTGGAAGCCCGGTGGTGTAGCGGCCAAGCATAGCGGGCTTTGGACCCGCTGACCGGGGTTCGAATCCCCGCCGGGCTACCACGCCGCCTTCACCCTCTCCCTACTTTACACCCCTAAGATGTTAGCACAGCCAGCCGCGGATAAACAGCTAACGTTGAGCCGTGGACAGCGTTCATCAGGCGTATCTTTATAAGGGCGGGCTACCTCCTTCGGATAGGTGTCCACCATGACGGAGGGGTTCAATTACACATATGAGGAACTGCTCGAAAGAGGGCTTAAAATGCTGCCTAAAAGAGCAGTCAGCCAACAGAAAAGCAGGTTCAGGGTCCCGAGACCCGACATAATAATCAGCGGCAAAAGAACCTTCATACAGAACTTCAACCAGATATGCGACATACTAAACAGAGATCCTAGACTAGTGCTACGCTACCTGCTAAAGGAGATGGCCGCCCCAGGAGTCCTGGAGGGGGGCGAAGCAGTCATAATGGGCGAGCACTCGCCGAGAGCGATAGAGGCCATATTAAACAGATTCATAAAGGACTACGTCATATGTCCCGTATGCGGCCAGCCCGACACAAAGCTGGTCAAGGAGAGAAAGCTGCTCTTCATAATATGCATGGCCTGCGGCGCCAAATCCTCCGCCCGCCCATTCTAGAGCCTCTTAAACATGTAGAAGGAGCCCCGCAGCTTCCTGTACCCAAGCCTCCTATAGTAATCCCTAACCCCCACCCCGGAAATAACCAGCATCCTCTTGACGCCATACTCCTCCCTGGCTATCCTCTCAGCCTCGGAAACCAGCTTTGACCCATAACCCCGATGCTGAAACCAGGCCCCAGGCCTATCCCCGACCGGCACCTGCAGCCCGTACACGTGCAGCTCCCGTATTATAGCGGTCTCCTCATCCACCTCTGGCCTCGTAGCCGCCGGCGAAGGTATCCGCATCCTCAGAAAACCTATTAGGATTCCTTCCGGATCCTCAAAGGATAGAAAGACCTCAACGCCGCCGCTAGCCTCATAGACCAGCCTTTTAAGACCGATGCTTCCAGCATCCGGTAGAACTCCACGCTTAAGATACACGTGGCCCACCTCCCTGCACCGGATACACCTGCACTTAAGCCCTTTCCGCTCCATGTACCGCTGAACAATCTCCCTCAAGTTACCCTTCCTAGGCCCAGCCACAATGTTACGGACCGGTATATCCCTCTGGACCCGCATAATCCTGACGTATTCCGGCACCATGGATTTTATCCTAGCGAGCAGGTCAACGAGAGTATCCATATCGTAGGGCTCATACCTGCCCTCCTTCCACCACCGGTACAGCTCAGTGCCCGGCACCACAACCGTCGGGTAAAGCTTAAGCATGTCAGGCCTAAACCTAGGATCCCCGAAAACCTTCCTCATAGTCTCCAGATCGTCGCCCGGCGACATCCCTGGAAGCCCCAGCATAATATGGTAAACCACCTTGTACCCAGCATCCTTCAAAACCTGGGTAGCCGCGACAACGTCCTCAACACCATGCCCCCTCCTCACAAGCCTCAACACCCTGTCCGAGAGACACTGAACCCCCAGCTCAACCCTAGTGGCGCCGAGCCTCAGAAAGAAATCCACATGCCGAGGCCGCGCCCAGTCCGGACGCGTCTCAACAGTTAAGCCAACACATCTAAGCTTGGCACGCTCATTCCTCCTAAGCGCCACATCAAGATTCCCATTCCCCTCCCTAAACCTAGGATAATCGTTCAAGGCCTCTAGACACCTAGCCACAAACCACTCCTGGTACTCCGGCGGCATAGCCGGGAAAGTACCCCCCATAATTATCAACTCGATCTTCGAAGGCCTATGCCCCATGCCGAAGTACTGCCGGATTCGAGTGTAAACCTGCCTATAAGGATCGAAACCGCATCTAGACGCCCTCAGAACCGCCGGCGAATCACTCAGATAACTCTGCG
>CAYSTQ010000148.1:0-5161 GCA_964433855.1 uncultured Thermoproteales archaeon | reverse complement strand
CGTTAGGCCTAGAAATATATTCTGGATAGGGTGTGGAGTCCTATCTGACGAAGTGGTTAGAGGCCCCGGGCGCCGGAGGCGATATCCAGCCTCTTTTAGCCCCGGCATCTAGACCAGCGTTCAGCACTTGCTGAGCGTTCTTTATGTCAACGAGAGATATCAGGGCTCCCCCCAAGCCCGCCCCGCTTATCTTGACGCCGTAAGCGCCGGCATCAAGCATAGCCTCACGTATTTCCTCAAGCTCCGGGGTGCTTACATCGTAGTAGTCCCTGAGCAACTCATGCTGCATGTTCATTATCTCTCCAAGAATTCTTTTCCTCTTCTTCCAGCCAAGCCTGTCGCTGACGCCAACGGACACTCCCAGAATCTTTTCAGCCTCGGCATAGCCTATGTTACGGTTGAGAAGGTCTATCGCCAGCTCCGTCAGCTTCTGCATCTTAACTGTGAAGAATATTCTTTTCGCCGATGCTTCGTCAAGCCTATCGAGGTACGGGAGTATCTCCTCCTCGAAGATGTCTTCCCAGACCACCTGGTCGTACGACGGCGCCAGTTTCAGCCTTAGAGTGGCTGAGATGTCAGGCATCTCCATAAGCTGTCTAAGCCCAGCGTTTATCTCCCTTTGCCTGTTAGGATGTATAGCGGCTGTAGAATGCCGTATCCCTGAATCCACTATTACGAAGAGGAGACCCTTGCCAGGTAACCGCTCTACCTTAACAGGAGGTTTGGGAACCAGCTTTATTATGCCGCCGTAAGCAGAGCCGTACTGATCTAGTCTACCGCAGGGGATTTTAAGCTCGTCATGCTCCGCAATATACGATATTTCAGCTATGTCTGACTCGCTTAGAGGGACGCTGAACGCCTGGGAGAGAAGCTCTGTAAATGCCACCTCCAACGCAGCGCTGCTCGCCAGCCCAGCCCCCATGGGGACCTCGCTGAAGACAACCACTTTAAGCCCCTTGCTGGGCATCACCCCAGTTTTCTCAAAGAACACTTTAGCCACAGCCCTGAAGTAGTCGCCGAACCAGCCTCCTTCATACTCTATATTGGCTGGATCAAACCTGTCGACGGCGTCCTCGCCCTCCTCCCTTAGGTTCAGGGACTCTATGTAGAACTCCCCTCCCCAGGACACCGCCAACATGTATGTGCGCAGCTTGACGGCCACGGGAACCACCGGTAACCCCTTGTAATCCTGGTGCGTGTTCAGAAAGTCTGCTCTGCCAGGTGCTGATGAGGCCAGGCCTAAATGCCTCCCGTATCTGTCCTTTGAGTACTTTACCAGATGCCTAAGGGACATCTTCATCCTTGGGAACACCTTCTTCTAAACATCTAAGTACGCCTATATAGAGATAACCTTAATAATCTTGTCCCCCCCTCCCTTCGCCTGAGGATGACTATGGGGACGGTTAATGAGCTTAGGTGGAACCCCCTGCTCCGCGAATGGATCATAGTCTCCTCAGGGAGAAGCCGTCGGCCCTGGCGGCCCGCCGGATACTGCCCGTTCTGCCCCGGCGGGGAGGAGACGGGGAAAGACTGGGACATACTTGTTCTGGAGAATAAGTTTCCAGCGCTCAGAATGGATGCCGTTAAACAGTCCAGGTCTAAAGGGCTTTACAGAGCTAGACGGGGATATGGGAGATGCCTGGTAGTTGTAGAGACACCTGAGCATGAAGGAGATCTCTGCGACCTAGATGTGGAACACCTTAAGAAATACCTTGACGTGCTCGTCGACATCTATCTGAAGGTCGGGTCAGACCCCTTGATAAAGTGCGTCATGGAGTTTAGGAATAGAGGGGCGGAAGTAGGCGTTTCACTGACCCACCCCCATAGCCAGGTCTACGCGCTGCCCTTTATACCGTCTAGAATAAGGCGGGAGCTCCGATCATCAGCCGATCACTGGAGAAGGAAAGGAAGGTGTCTGTTCTGCGAGATAGTTAGGCTTGAACGTGAGGAGGGGGTGAGAATAGTTTTCGAGAACCAGCACGTAGTCGCGTTCGTTCCGTTCTTCGCTATGTGGCCCTTTGAAGTACATGTTTACCCTGTTAGACACGTACGTGACTTGTCGGAGACCACCGACGAGGAACGCATTAGCATAGCTGAGGCATTAAAGGCGGTAACCAGGGCGTATAACAGGCTGTTTAGCAGAGAGATGCCTTACATGATGATATTTCATCAGAGGCCGACCGACGGGCGGGAGTATAAGTACTATCATTTCCACGTGGAGTTCTACCCGATCATGAGGGATAACGGGAAAATCAAGTATGCGGCCGGTATAGAGTGGGGGGCTGGAACGTTCACGTATGACGGGTTACCGGAAAATAACGCGGCAAGACTTAGAGAGGTGTTAGCCTGCTCCTCAGGGCCAAAAACCTCTTAGCTTCGTGGCTTTAGCCACTCTTTCAACAGCTATCATGTAGGCGGCTTTCCGCATGCTGACTTCTTTACTTCTGGAGAGCATATACACCTCATAGAAGGCTGAAACCATCTTGTCCTCCAGCTTCCGCCTGACGGTTTCTAGATCCCACCACTCCCTGGTGATCCCCTGCACCCACTCGAAGTAGCTTACGGTTACGCCTCCAGCATTGGCGAGAATATCCGGTATTATGAAGATGCCTTTCTCCCCCAGTATTCTGTCGGCTTCAGGGGTGACCGGGCCGTTAGCCCCCTCTCCTATAACCTTAGCGTTGATCCTGTCAGCGTTTTCGCGGGTTATAACTCCCTCAACAGCTGCCGGTATCAACACGTCAACATCGAGCTCGAGAAGCTCCTCGTTGGTTATCGTCCGGCATCCTTTGAGCCCAACCACGCTTCCCGTGGCTCGCTTATGTTTTAAGGCCTCATCCGGGTTTATCCCGTCAGAGGAGAACACGGCGCCTTTAGAGTCACTCACGGCAACTACTTTAAACCCCCATTCATACGCTGTTTTAGCCGCGTGATAGCCGACGTTGCCGTATCCCTGTATTGCCACCGTGGCGCCACCCGCCTTAAAGCCGAGAACCTTAAGGGCCTCTCTCACAGTTATCATCACGCCGCGACCCGTCGCCTCAACCCTTCCAAGGCTACCGCCCAGCTCTATGGGTTTACCCGTAACCGCTGCAGGCTCAGTGCGGCCGACCAGCATGCTATAGGTATCCATTATCCACGCCATCTCCCGTGGACCGGTGTTTACGTCAGGCGCTGGAATATCTTCGAAAGGCCCTATGAAGTCCTTTATAGCGTAAACATATCTTCTCGTAAGCTTCTCAAGCTCATTTATGCTCAGCTCCCTGGGGTTGCATCTTATACCACCTTTAGCGCCGCCATAGGGCAGGTTCATAACCGCCGTCTTCCAAGTCATCCACATGGCTAAGGCCCTGACCTCGTCAAGGGTCACGTTAGGCCCGTACCTTATGCCGCCCTTCGCCGGGCCCCGTGTAGTCGTGTGCTGAACCCTGTAGCCCGTGAAGATTTTAACCTCGCCGTTATCCATCCTTATGGGGAGGTGAACTATGATCTCCCTCCTAGGTTTTTTCAGGACTTCTATTATCCAAGGCTCAACATCTATTAAACCGGCTATCTCCTCAAGTTGTTTAACCGCCATCTCATATGGGTTTATAGAGCCCATGGATTACGCCTCATCCATATCTTTGCATTTCGCAAATAAAAATTTAATACCTTTCAACCAAACATTTACTGACCTGGAAAAAAGGGCTAACCGGTAACGTTTTATCTGTAGTGAAACCGTATTTTCTACGGTGGCCATTATGGTCGGCCTAGCCATAATAGGAGCTGGTGGAATGGGCGCCTACTACGCCAGATTGATGGCGTCGATGCCTGACGTAGGGCTTGCCTACGTGTGCGACACGGTCGAGGAAAAGGCTAAGAGCATAGCTTTAAAATACGGGTGTAGCTATACCATTGACCCGGCTGAGGCCATAGAGTCGGAACAGGTTGACGGGGTCATAATCACAACCCCGCCCTTCGTTAGAGACGAGCTTGTTAAGGCGGCCGTAGAGAACAATAAAGCGATATTCTGCGAGAAGCCGCTCTCGATAAATTTTGAGGGGGCTTTAAGGCTTTACCGTATGGCTGAAGGCCGGGTGCCCTTCATGATGGGGTTCGTCCTAAGATGGTGGCCGGTCTACACGTATATTAAACGTGAGCTAGACTCCGGCAGGCTGGGAAAACCTCTTCTCCTCTGGTTGACAGACATGGGAAACTGGGAGAGACAGCTTAAAAACGTGCCGTGGCGGCGGCGACGAGCATTGAACGCCGGGATAATAGAGCAGATAATACATGAGATAGACATGGCCAGATACCTAGCAGGCGAAGTCTCAGAAGTCTACGCGCACGGGCTTAGAGGCGTACTGGAGCTGGCGGATTACGAGGATAATGCTCTTTTGACCCTTAAATTCAGGCAAGGCGCTATTGGAACAGTTATTGGAAGCTTGGCGTCTCGTGTTGGAAACAGAATGGGCGTACTAGTGGCAACTAAGGGTACTATCCTATTTGATACTAGAGAGCAATATGTAAAGGCTAGATATGCCGATGGATCTGAGTATGAAGAGAAGCTGGCGTGGCCAGAAGACCCGTATCTAGGCGAGCTGAAGGAGTTTGTTAGGTGGATAAAAGAGGGAAAGGAGGCTAGGGCTACGTTGGAGGATGGCGTTAAGGCCCAGGAGATAGCTGAAGCCGCGATAAAGTCTATGGCCTTAGGGGAGCCGGTTAAGCTTCCGTTAACCACGTAGCCGGAAACCCTTTGGAAAGCAACGGTAAATAGGGATTCGTACCGTAAAACTGGAAGCAGGAAATAGCTGGAGGAATGAGATAGGCAGAAACCTTAGTTCATAGCTTTTTGTGTCATAGTGTTTCTTTCTGTGTCTCTAGGTAAACTTTATAGGTCTTCTCCAACAATCTATAACTGACATCCTGAACTCGATGATTAATGAGGGTGATGAATCGCCGATGAACCCCGATTACCCGAGGGTGGTTGTCCGCCGTAGGGTGGTCGAGGGGATTTTAGCCGTGGTGAGCCTAACCGTGTCCGATACAGTTTGATACAATTGACAGATGAAGATACGGTTCGGGTGAACGGTTCTCCCAGAGTATGCTAACCATTGCAGACGGCCAATGCCCTAAACCATGGTTAACCGATGTTTTCCAAGGATACGGAGGAATGCCGCCG
>CAYSTQ010000147.1:0-5168 GCA_964433855.1 uncultured Thermoproteales archaeon | reverse complement strand
CTGGCTGCCTCAAGCCATGCCTCTCTTCCTTTTTACCTACTCTTCACAGCTCAGATGAAAGCTTACTAAGTGGCTAAGATCCTGTAGCCCCTTATTGAGGATCAGAAGCAGGGATAGCCTTGATGCAGAAAATGAATCATTTTTTCTCAAAGGAAACTGGCAGATACGCATAGAGACGTATTCCAGTTGCTCGAGCGCATCGTACAGATAGCTGTGTACTGTACAGGGCCGGAGACACGGCGGATGAATTAGTCATGAAAAACCCTGGTAAAAAGAGAAAAGAAAGGAGTGGTGCCCCGGCCGGGATTTGAACCCGGGTCTCCGGCTCGAGAGGCCGGGATACTTTCGGCCCGCGGTTCAGGGTTGACCGGGCTATACTACCGGGGCTGATGGTCCCCGGGCCCCGATTTGAACGGGGGACCATCCGGTTTCCGCGCGTCCGCGCTGTCACGCCTTCATCCATCGGCCATACAGGCCTGTCGGCGTGCGCCGACGGCTACAGCCGGACGCTTTCTACCGCCCGGCGTATCGCCGGGCGCCTACCAGGCTGAGCTACCCGGGGATTCCTCTGACTAATCGCTTTTTTAAGCTTTAAATTTTTCGCGGCCGGGGATCGCTGGTGCCGGCGTCACATTTTTAGGGTTTATAATGGATAAATTGTTAGGTGTGGCGGTTGGGCGAGAATAGTTTAGATATAGAGTCGTTTGATGCCTTGAGAGATATTATCCGCTCTATTTATAGTGGTCTATCTTCGTTGAAGGTCAGTCTAGGCCTTCTGGAGAAGAGGCTTAGCAGTCTGGAGGAAAACGTGTCCGTGTCGGCGGAGCAGTTGACTAAGCTCGTGGCTGAGTTCCGAAAGGAGAAGGACGACATGCTTTCAAGGTTGGAGAAGGAGGGTGCTGAGCATCGCAGGGAGCTTAGAGGGGTTATAGAGGTTTTCCTCGACAGGGTTACGGATCGACTGGATAGCCTTTATGGGACGACTGAGCAACTGGTTAACGAGGTTGCGGCCACTCGCGGAGACTTGTCTGATAAGCTCCTAGCGGTGATGGATGTTTGTAACGAGCTTAAGGTCGAAGTGTATTCTCTGAGGAGCGAGATAAGGAATCTAACACTGATGATGGCGGACCTTTCCGCAGGCCTTAAAGGCGAGATATCTGAGCTTAAATCGAGGGTTCATGAGCTCGAGTTGTTGGCGGCTGAGCTTAAGAGTGGGACAAAATGATTTTAAAAGGATATTTAATGGTCTTAAAAACCGTTTTTATCGTGTTCGTGAGAGATATATATTTAAAGGCTCAGATTAGTAGTGTATTTGTAGTTAAACGATCAAAATTCCATAAAGAGGTTGTATAGATGCCGATACTCGGCTCGGGGAAGGATGAGAGACTTCTTAAAATAGTCGAGGAGGTTCAGAACGCGATAAATAGGGGTTTTGAAAGGCTACTAGCGGTTTTGGATGAAAATTCGGCCTCTGTACTGGACGCTTTAAGAGCTGTAGAGTCAAGCCTGAGAAGCCAGATAGCTGAGCAGCAGAAAACCGTCACCGACATGATAAGCGTCCTTGAGGCTCAGAGAGCAAGGCTTGAGGGTAGGGAGGAGGAATTAAGTAAGCTTAACGAGGCCTTGACGGCGAGGCTGGCGAAGCTAGACGAGGAGGAAAGTAGGCTTTCCGACTTTATCTCCAGGATATCTGAGGCGTTAGAGTCTCTCTCAGCCTATAAGTCGGCTATAGGTGAGCTTGCTGGGCTTTCGGATAAGCTGGCTTTAGCGGTCTCGGAGCTGGGCGTTAAGCTGTCAGAGGTTGACAAGTACAGGGAAGCCGTGGAGAACCTGGCTAAGGAGAGGGCTGAACTTGAAGGGTTAAAGGCGCAGATTCTGAGGGAGGCTGAGGATGAGCTAGCTAAGAAAAAGCTTGAGGTTGAAAAGCTTCAGAGCCAGCTTGAAAGCCTCGAGAAAGAATATGAGGAGAGGCGCGCCGAGCTTCTTTCCAGGCTGGAGGAGGAGGCTAAAGTCCTCAGGAAGAAGATTGAGGATGAAATAGCCAGTTTAGAGGATCGTAAGAAAAAGCTTCAGGAGGATTATGAGGCTAGACGAGAAGAAATGTTTAGAAAGCTAAGCCTGGAAGTGGAGGAGCAGCGGAGGAGTCTTGAAAAGCAGCTTGAGCAACTGAAAGCGGATCTAGAGGAGTTGACGAGGAAGAGAGAGGAGGTAAACGCTGAGATAGAGAAGAGGTTTGAGGAGCTTAGGAAGAGAGAGGCTGAGCTGTTTGAGAAGGAGAAGGCCGTTAAAGAGGAGTTTGAACTCCTGAGAAGCGCTGCCGACATCTTGAAAGAGAGGATTAAGAGGCTTTCGGATGAAGAGGCGGAGGTTTTGAAGACGAGAGAAGAGCTTCAGGAGATGCTGCATAGTCTAGAGGTTAGATCTAAAGAGCTTGAGGATAAAGAGGCTACGCTTAGGAAGGAAGAGGAGGAGCTGAGCTCTAAAAGGACGGATCTTGAAGACTTAGGCGCTCGCTTAAACAGGAGGTTTGAGGAGCTTAGGAAGAAGGAAGCTGAGATAGAGGCTCGGCTTAAGGAGCTGAAAGAAGCCGAGGCTCAGCTTGCTAAATGGGAGGAGTCGCTGAGAAAAAGAGAAGAGGAGTACGTGAACCGGGTTAAAGTGATTGAGGAGCGGGAGGCTAGGCTTAAAGAACTAGAGGAGCAGCTCAGGAAAAAGATGGAGGCCGTCAACGCGCTTAGGACGGAGGTTGACAGGCTTGAAAAAAGCCTTGAGGAGCGGGAGGCTAGGCTCAAGGAGCTTGAAAGGGAGATCTCTGAGCGGGAGGCTAGGCTTAAGAACGAGCTTGAGCCCTTAAAAGAGAGGTTAGAAGAGGAGGAGAAGCGCCTGGTGGAATGGGAGAGACGTCTGCTTGAAAAGGAGAGGGAGCTTGTCGGCTACCAGAGAACGCTAGCGGTTAAGGAGAGCGCGCTTATAGAGTTGAGAGAGCGTGTAGAGGCGAGGAAAGCAGAGCTTGAATCTAGAGAGAGGGCCCTCGAGGCCTCGCTTAAAGAGCTTGAAGAGCTCCGTAGCCGTGTAGCTAGTCTAGAGGAGGAAAACACCGGATTAAAGGAGGAGTTGGCTAGGCTTAGAGAGGAGAACTCCAGACTAAGACAGATGCTTTCATCCTAGCTTTTTAAGCACCTCGCTTAGCCTAGCCAGGACACGTTCTTTGCCAAGCATTGAAAAGTACGGCGCTATTCTAGGCCCATAAGTTTTTCCGAAGAAGGCCAGATATAAGGCTTTGAAGAAGTCTTTTTCCTCCTTCCCCTTCCGCCTAGGGACCTTCATCATAGCCCTTTTTATCTCCTCATCGCTCCACTCCTTCACTTCAGTGAAGTTTAAGTAAAGGATTTTAAGCAGCCTGGCTACTCCGATGGGGATCTGCTTAACTGCTTCGTCAGGCAGCTCTTCTATAAACTTGATCTGGTACTGTGCAGGCGCGTAGAGTTCAAGCCAGCGTTTAGCTAAACGTAATCTTCTAGAGATCCTCTCCACTTCCTCAGGGCGTAAATCCCTATCTATCTTCGACGTATCCTTAAGCCTTTTAACGGCGGCCTCAGCTAGATCCCGGTCGCTAGGAAGTGTTTGAACCAAAGCGACCGCGTGGAGATAAGGAAGCTGAAAAAGAGGGTCTTTCGGCGGCGGGGTTAGCAGTGCCAGCTCGTAACTGCGGGCTCTAAGCTCACTATCTCTAGCATCCTCTAAGCCATAGTAGATCCGCTCAGCGGTATCGAAAGCCTCCGTGTAGCGTGGCACTTGTTCAAGGCTTAACGTTAACCTTTTCATAGGCTGGTTAACCAGGTAGTAGTATCGGAGAACCTCTGGCTCAGCTACCTCAACCCATTCCCTAGGCGTGAAACCTATGAAATCACTTGAACCCATATCCCCTACGTCCCGACCGCCAACCACGTAGCCTACCCATTCATAAGGAAGCCCCTCAGGAGGTTTAAAACCGAAAACCTTCTCAGCCAATTCATTGCAACTATCCCTTGACCCGCCGGGCATAGCATGGTCCTTACCGTAAGGCTCAAAATCCACCTCTAAAGCATACCATACCCCAACCCATTCAACCCTCCAGGTAAGTTTACCGTTTCTAATACTAGCCTCCCCCTCATAGCCGCATTCACAGACATAGCTGACACGTTTCTCTTCGAGATACACTTCCTTTACATGGGATTTACCTATCCGGCCGCATTTTTCACATATGGGTTCAAACGGGATCCAGTCGTCTGGCAATGGGTTGCGCCGCCTATATTTGTTAAGCACCCTCCTTATCTCAGCGCTCTTAGCCAGGCTTGCAAGCACGAACTCCTGCATCCGGGGGTTCTCAGAATAAAGCTCGCTTGTCCTGACAACCACTATATTCCTCGAGAATTCGTCTAGGAAATCCCCAAAATCCCGCCAGTAATGTTCAACCCAGCTTCTACAGCATCCCTTAGGATCGGGCACCTTGAAAAGCGGCCAGTCCCTGTATTTCGCGGCCTCAACCGGATCACTAAACTGTTTAAGCTGTGGATCCTTACCCTTCCACGGATCCACGTCGTAGAGAACCAGTGTATGCCTGGTTTTAACCCCCCTGTCCTCCAAGACCCTGCAGACAGCGTCCACTATAGTTACCTCACCCCTTAGCCTACCGACATGTTGCAGGCCAGACACTGAAAGGCCGCCGTTACATCCCACCTTTCCCTTACCGGCTGTTTTCACAGCCAGCCTCTCTGCAACACCATCTACCCAATGCGTTACAGACCGCTGCACAGTCCCCCTCCGGTAAAGCCCGGGTGGTTAGCGCATAGGGCCCTTATATATTGTGGTGTTGTCTAAAGGACACCGGTTAAACTAAACGGATACGCCTAGATATTTAACCTGCGCTCAGTTACTGTGAGCATTTATGAGGCTCAGCTCCTCACAGCTCTTGGCAGCCGTCATGTTGCTAGCACTGGCGCTGCCAGCCTATGCTGCAGGCAGCCCCCCGCCGATATCCTACATGAGGATCTACCGTGTCACGGACGGCGGTAAACTGTCTGAGGACTGGATACCGATAGACTCCTATAAGCTAGAGATCCCTATACCGTCCGGAACTAGAGGCCTGTATCTCGTGCTCGACCAGTTAGCACCCTATGTTTTCAAAG
>CAYSTQ010000146.1:0-5169 GCA_964433855.1 uncultured Thermoproteales archaeon | reverse complement strand
GGGAGTATCCACGATGACTCTAGAACAACCATCCCACCCTGTTTAAATCTAAGAATTGCGACAACATAATCATAGGTATCAATTCCAAGGGATCGCAGAATATTCTGCTCGGCAAAAGCCTGAACGGAGGACACTTCATCCTGGAAAATCCATCTAGCTAGATCAGCGGTATGGCTCATAAGGAAGAAAACCACATTACTTTTACCGGCCCAGCTAAGCATTTTAGTAGGTACATATATAGTGTCGCTGAGACGAAAATAGCCGTAGACAGGCCTGCCTGTTTCTCCGTCCGCAATTCTCTCTCTAACAGATGCGAACGCAGGGTTCCATCTGTTTCCAAAATTAGGGTAAAGGACAACGCCAGTCCGCCTAGCAGCACTAACCATATCCTCAGCATCCTTAACGGTAGTCGCCATCGGTTTTTCAACAACCACGTTAACTCCGCTTTCAAGAGAATTTATAACGGGTTCTCTATGTAGAAAGTCTGGGGTAGCAACTGAGACTAGATCCAAGTCCTCCTTTTCCAGCATTTCATTAAAATCACTATATAAGCCCTTGACACCATATTTTTCCTTAACATATGAAAGTTTTCTCGGTGAAATGTCCGCCACAGACACTACGTCGACAAGCGGATGTGATAAATAAGCTTTTAAATGGTTTTCACCCTGGATACCAACACCTATAATACCAACCTTTAACTTTTTCAACACGGCACCCTCTTACAGTTCTTAACATGTATTATTAGGATGCTAGAGTTTAAATTGTTTAATAGAAGACGGCGCATACTTTTATTAAACCAATATTCATACTTGCCAGGGGTTGTAAAGTGTCGCAGCTCGTCTCTGAGGCGCGAAAAACAGCTCGTGGCTCACTAATGCTAATCGCTGGCAATGCCTTAGGTACGTTTATAGCCGGGCTTGGCTCAATAGTATTGGCAAGAGTTCTAGGAAGCGGCGCCTACGGCGCTTACACGCTGTCTCTCACAGTGGCCAACTTCCTGCTATTTTTTACTGATCCGGGGATATCGGCTGCCATAACAAGGTTTTCAGCTAGGCTCACCGTCGAGAAAAGGCCTGGTGCAGCGGTTCACGTAATCCGTTTAGGCCTTATAACTAGGGCTTCTCTGGGGGCTCTAGCTACGGTAATGGGCATATTGTTTGCTCCCATGTTATCTTTACTTCTTTTAAATAGACCGGAGCTCGAAACGGTAGTTAAGATAGTGGCGGTATCTATTTTGCCGTTGGCGGCCTACGGTGCTATTGGCTCAGCCTTAATAGGTTTAAGTGATGTTAAGAACTACTCAGCTCTATACGTGGTTCAGCAAATTCTTAGAACGGTTCTGCGGCCTCTCTTAGTGATTACGGGTTTAGGGCTTCTGGGAGCCGTAATAGGTCATGTGGCTGCAGTTTATGTGGTATGTATAGCGGGTTTAGCGGTTCTATATAGAGTACATTTAAAAGATATTAAAGAAGTAAATAGCCCAAACTTAAAGGACATGCTGGTCTTCGGCCTACCTTTGTTCGGCTCAAGTATAATAGGATATATAAGTATAATATATAAAAATATAATATTAGCATATTATACTTCTAATATTGAAATAGGCAATCTTACAGCAGCTCAAAACTTCGTAGCCTTACTTTCAGTCCTTACGGTGCCAATATCGCAAACTCTGTTCCCAGCCTTTTCAAGATTAGACCGTAAAGACATTGGGAAGTTCTATGATTACTCAGTGAAATACGCATCGCTTCTCCTAGTACCTGCCGCCTTATTTCTTGCAGTCAGCTCTGAGGATGCAGTAAACATAATATACGGTTTAAGCTATGAAAAGGCGGCAGGGCTTCTAACACTATTAATATTCAGTCAAATGTACGCTGGCTTGAATTTAAGCACGCAAACCCTGCTAAACGGCGTTGGTGAAACTAGAACAGTGTTTATGGCGTCGCTACTGGGATTTTGCGTTATGGCTCCACTAACATATATGCTCACGTTAAATCTAAGCGTTGCCGGTTTCGCTATAGCCACCGTGATCTCAGGCGCCGTCTCCACAGCGTTCCTAGTTTTACAAGCCTGGCGTAAACTAAATGTTAAGCCTCCATTACAGCTGGCTAAAATCTATTTCCTAGCAGTAATAGCGTTGCCTCCCGTGGCTTTATTCAAAGGATTAAGACTGCCAGGTCTGATTACGGCTGTGATAATCTATATAGTTATACTTGCAACGCTTGCGCCTTTAATAGGGGTAGTGGATGAAGAGGACATAGACAATTTGAGAAGTATATTTAAAGGAATTGCTCCGCTAACGCCGGTAACGGATCTTATTCTAAGCTACATGGAGAAAGTAAGGGATGTTAAATGCCGATATCTCTAGATTTAGCAGTGGTCAATAATACTCGTTCTCCCAGATACGTTTTTAATATGGGAGTCGATGAGTTTTTAAAAAGAAGCTCTCTGTGCACAGCTACGGCTTTAAAAACTAGTTGGTGAACTTAATGGATGGAGAAGTGCTTGTTACCGGAGGAGCCGGGTTCATAGGAGGACATATTTCATTAAGACTCAACGACGCTGGATACGATGTAGTTGTTTTGGACAATCTTGAAAGAGCCAGCCCATTTGGAATAAAAATGTTGACAGAGAGAGGTATAAATCTGGTGAAATCAGATCTCAGAACGGCTAGTCTTGGAAATTTGTTAAAGGGCATCAACGCCGTAGTACATGTCGCTGCATATATATCAGTTGAGGAGTCCCTGAAGAAACCATTAGCGTACTTCGAGAACAACGTTCAGGCAACAGTTAGGTTGCTTAATGCGTGTGTTAAAAGTAAAGTAGATAAAATAATATATATAAGTTCAGCAGCCGTCTACGGCGAACCCGTACAAACGCCGATAGACGAATCGCATCCTACCAACCCCATTTCGCCCTATGGCGCCAGTAAACTTTGCGGCGAAATAGCTGTCAAAATGTTTTCAAAATGCTATGGTTTCAGCCAGACGATACTTAGACTGTTTAACGTGTATGGGCCAGGTCAGAGGAGTAGCTATGCTGGCGTAATCACAAAGTTTCTGGAAAGAGCCCTTCAAGGGCTCCCACCCGTAATATTCGGGGATGGGCTCCAGACGCGGGACTTCGTATATGTAGCGGATGTCGCTGAAGCTGTAAAACTAGCTCTTGAAAAAGATAAGAACGGCGTCTTTAACATAGGCTGCGGCAAACCGGTGTCGATAGTTGAGCTGGCCAACCTAATAATAGATATATTTAACATATCTGAAGAACCTATATATGTAGCCCCCCGTCCAGGCGATATACGGAACAGTTATGCGTCAATAAGGAAAGCTCAAGAAGAACTAGGCTATAATCCCGGATGGAATCTTAGGAAAGGGCTAAAGGAAACAGTAAAATGGCTAATGGAGGCAATATAGATGAAGCTGTTAGCGTCCGCACCCGGCCGCATATGTTTATTCGGAGAACATATGGATTGGGTTAGACATGCCGTTATTCCAGCAGCTATAGAGCTGAGAATCTTTTTAATGATTGAACCCATCGACGGGACAATAATTGCTGAATCATACCCGCCATTTACGGCAAGAGATATTTTTAAAATAGATGACTTTGATCCACTCAAAGGCGGGGACCTCAAATATATCAGAGCTACCGTCAAGGCATTTCTAAATAAAGGTTATAAACTGAA
The DNA here is from genome assembly GCA_964433855.1 of uncultured Thermoproteales archaeon. GTDB lineage: Archaea > Thermoproteota > Thermoprotei > Thermofilales > CAYSTQ01 > CAYSTQ01. The sequence goes on along the minus strand of CAYSTQ010000146.1, from coordinate 1,487 downwards.
GGGCGCCAGGATCCGTTTGCTAAAATCTAACGATATACCTGTAAGGATGGATGCGTTAGACCTACCGGCTAAAAAAGGGCTCTCGTCAAGCGCCGCGCTCTGTGTAGCTACAGCCGGGGCGCTTTATGCCTTAACCAACAAGGTCGCTGAGGAACATGTCTCTTTTCTAGCTGAAATAGCTGACATAGCTTATACAGCAGAACGTAAAATACTGGGTATAAACTGTGGACAGATGGACCAGTATGCCTCGGCCTTTGGAGGGCTTCTATACATAGACTGCAGCGTTGAACCAGCAGTCCCTCAGCCTCTAGCGTTGAAAACAGAACTACCCATAGTAATAGGGGATACTCAGCAACCTAAGGATACGCCCAGAATACTCGCCTGGCTAGGTAGAAGATTCCAGGAAAAAGAACCCTTCTTCATGGAAGGAGTTAGAGGAATAGTTGAGGTTGTCGAAGAGGCTAAAAAAGAGTTAATGAAAGAGACCGTGAATATCGAGAAGATAGGTAAGCTAATGAATCTTAATCAATACTATTTAAGTAAATATCTTAAGGTCAGTGGTGACTGCCCCATCTCGCCCAATAACTTGGACAAATTAATAGAAGCCGCATTAAGCGCCGGGGCCTTAGGAGCTAAACTAACCGGGTCAGGTGGTGGAGGAGCCATGATAGCCCTCTGCAGACTAGAGGATATCAATAAGGTGGCTAAAGCCATAGAGAGAGTCGGCGGCAAGGCTTACAAGACAAGAGTCGCGGAAAAAGGACTGATGATAAGCTCTCTCAAGACCTAGTTAATTATTGCAATGTGAGGAGCCCCTAAGATTTAGAATCTTAAAATTAAGTCGTTAATCTTAAGTATTAATAAGAATATACTTATGTCGGTGAGAAAACGGGCTTAATAAAAACAAGATGTAAACTAATTGAAAATTTCCGGTCAGTAGTAGATAATAGTAGAGGCCATAGCGTAGTTCTAGATCTGCCTAAAAACCTGGGCGGCGATGATACCGGTGCCACGGCTCTTGAACTCGCCGTAATGGGATTAGCTGGATGTATTGTAACCATCTATAAATTAGCAGCCAATAAACTCCGAGTGAAAATAGATGATTTGATAGTAGAAGTAGAAGCTGAAAAACCCGATTCTGCCTCTACTATAACCAGTCTAAAGGCAACCATAAAAGTTAGGTCAGATGCCGATATAGCTGTGCTCAAAAGGGTGTGGGAGCACACCGAGAGAGTCTGTCCAGTAGGCATAATCTTTAAAAAAGCTGGACTAGAGTTAAAACCTGAGATACAGAAACTCTGACCATGCTTAATACTTAAAGCAATTATCCAGGCATCTCTAACTTTTCCGGTTCCTTAACATAATCGCAATTCTCTCACATCTTTTCCATATACAACTACTTACTGAGTATTGGCCAGGTTAAAAAATAATTATTAACAGTTTTTAATTGTTGGCGCCGGGGGTGGGATTCGAACCCACGACCGCCC
>CAYSTQ010000145.1:0-5217 GCA_964433855.1 uncultured Thermoproteales archaeon | reverse complement strand
AAGTATATATCTATTATTAATATAGAATTTTTATATCTTTACAAAAACTAATATATATTAAATTAATATTTCTTTATTTTTAAAATATTAAATAACTTATGAATCTACAAATATTAACAACAATAATATTTACCGAGCAAGAGCCAAATCTATTTAAATTATTAATTTCTAAAAACTGAAACATGGCATCCTCCGAAATAATTAAGCGAACATTTTCTAGAGCTTCAAAGGGATTCAAAGTAATTCCTAAAAAGTACAGTTCTCCTAAGGAGGCTTGCGGCGTCCCGTTAGGAGGTATAGGAACTGGAAAAATAGAGATAACCCCTGACGGCATGCTGAGGCACTTCACGACGAATAATAATTACGTGTTTCCAATAGATGAAATGCCGGGAACGTTTATCGCGGTAGCTTACAAGCAGGGAGACAACTATACTGTTAAAGTGCTCTCTACAGAATTTTTCTTCAAGAATCGTTTTTCAAACGTGCTTCGATCAGAAGAAATAGAATATTATGGTTTATACCCCTTATGCATGCTTAATTACAAAATTATAAATTCTCCCATCAAAATCAGGTTATTGGCATTTTCCCCAGTAATACCCAGAGACTTAGAATCATCCTCCCTCCCCCTAATATTTTTCATTTTTGAGATCTCAAACACTAGTAATACTGCTGTAGAGGGCAGCATCAATTTTTCCTGGGAAGATATAAACGGTTGCTGGGGCTCTAAAGTATCATGGGATGACTGGGTTCCGCCGACCGACCCTGTGTTCTCAGATGACAGAGGTTTTCTAACTACTGTAAAGTTAACTGATGAACTGTATGGTATTCAGTTTAGTAGTAGGAAACACCACCCTGAGGTAGCAGATTTCGCCTGGGGCGAATACACACTAGCCGTAAAAGGAGACAAAGAGGATGTCTATATTCATCAATATAATCCATATTCATCTGATGAGCTAGGTCGAATTTTCGAAATATTAAGACGTAAAGGCAGGCTACCTAATAAGGCAGATAACAGACCTGGTCATTACGCCGCAATTTTAGGGGTTAGATTTAGGATTGAGAAGGGAGAGACCCGATATATAGTATATGTGTTAAGCTGGTATACGCCAAACAGGTGGGGATTTGGCTCAGGCCTTATAGAAGGTAGAAAAGCAACCCCATGGGATTACGCGGGTAAGAAAATAGGTCATTGGTACGCTAACAAATATACATCTTCAATAGAAGTTATTAGACGGAACTTCTCTAAACTAAATAAATTTCTTGAGGGTATTGAAAAATGGCATATATTAATATTAGATTCAACTCTTCCTGAGTGGCTTAAACAAATGTTAATAAATAATAATTATATTCTTTCTACAAGCATGTACTGGGCTAAAGACGGGCGTTTCACTATTCTTGAGTCGCCCAATTGTCCATGTCTAGGAACTCTAGATCAAAGATTCTACGGATCTCCAACAACCCTTCTCTTCTGTCCTGAGCTGGAACACAGGGAACTTCTAATGTACGCTGAATTTTCAGATAAACACTACGAGAAAAATAAAAAATATAAGGGACAAATATATCACGATTTTGGCAATAATAGAATGGATGCGCTAAACCCATATGGTTTTAACTGGATAGATCTTAACACTAAGTTTTCACTTTTATGCTGGAGAAACTACCTTTTTACAGGGAACCTTGATAATTTAAGCGATTTATACTATAAAATTAAAGAATCGATGGAAAGAGTACTTGAACTAGATGAGGACGGCGATTACTTGCCTGAAGGTTATGGTAACTGTAATACGTACGAGGGCGGATTTTTCGGGGCTAATTCCTACGACGGAGGACTCTGGCTGGCGTCCCTAAAAATATTCCCTAAAATTGCTAGACTACTAGGCGACGAAGACTCCGCAAAAAGGTTTGAGTCCATATTTAGTAAAGCGAGTAAAAGTTTCGAGGAAAAACTTTGGAGCGAGGGGGACGGCCATTACATAAAATGTACAGGCGGGCAAGGACACAAAGCAATTAAACGATGCCGCGATGATCAATTAGCCGGTCAATGGTATTCATTCTTTCTAGGCGAGGGATTTATCCATCCGTCTGAACGGGTGAAAAAGGCTTTAGACGCCATGGCCAGAAAACTATGTAGATCTTTACCGGACAGTGGTGTATTTATAGCCCAAGAAGAACACTTAGATTCTAACTGGCCTGGATTCACTATAGCACATTTTGCCAGTTTAGCGGTTTATTGCGGCTACCATGATCTAGGGCTTAAGACTGTTAAAGGAATATACGATTTAATATATGAACGTTATCATATGGCATGGAATCAACCATTAAGTTTGCATGCTTCAAGAAAGCCCCGCGGTGACAGATACATGAACTCGGGCTCGATATGGTATTTCCTGTGGGCGCTAGAGGGTTTTCTAACAGACGTAAAGCAGGGAGTAATTAAAATAATGCCTAATATTCCCAGCGACTGGAGAAAAGGTTTTAGGGCTCCTATAGCCACTCCTGTTTTCTGGGGCCTAATGGAATGGTGTGAAGAAGATGGTTGTCAATTCAAGGCCAGACTTAAACTCTCAATCGACGATGTGTTTGAAGTCAGGAAACTAATAGTTAAATCTTCCAATAAGAGAAATATTGTAAATATTAATTTACTTTATAACAATACTTCAATACCCTGTAAAGCTATTATTAATAGAGAAAAACTAATAATATGTCTAAACGAGCCGCTTATAATTAAGCCTAAAGATGAGCTAGTGCTTGAATACGTTCTTAAATAGACAGCCTCCGTTGTTCAGTAACTATAAGACTTAGTTTTATTTCATTAAGATTATGGCGCCGGGGGTGGGATTCGAACCCACGCGCCCCCAAAGGGGCACCGGGTTTCTCGGCTTCTAGCCCTTACTTAAACCTTTACCGATCTCGAGCCCGGCACCTTGGTCCGCTCGGTCACCCCGGCTTTAAACATGATTTTTTTGGCAAAGAGTTTTATAGATTTTCCGTCAAATATTATATATTGCTTATCGAGAGCTTATTTACGCCCATCAGCTACCTCGAGTCAGGTGATCTCCGATGAAGAGGATTAGCGTAAGACTCCCAGCTTCATATATAGAAACTTTAGAACGACTAGTTAGAGAGGGCTACTTCAATAATAAGTCCGATGCTGTAAGAAAAGCCATAGAACGGCTGATAAACAAGGAGATATATCGTTTAGTTACAAATTCCGTATGAGGGGGAAATATGAGTCAAAAACCAGTCTGGCTTAAAGGGTTCCCCCTAGAACTAACACCTACTGGAATAAGAGGATTAGATGAGGTAATAGGCGGCTTTATTCGCGGCCGTACCTATTTAGTATCAGGGGAAACCGGTACCGGAAAAACTATTTTTTCTCTAAGCTTCCTTGTTAACGGTGTTAATAGGGGCGAGACAGGGGTATACGTGTTAGTAGATGAAAACCTAGAGGACTTTTTAGCTGGCGCTAAATCGTTTGGATGGCATCTAGATAAGGCTATTGAACAGGAACGAATAAGTGTTATGACCATACTTCCAGAGTTCATTGAGAGATTTAAAGACAAAACTATTGAGGCAACCGCAAAATCCATTGTAAGAGATATTAAAAACGAGGTTAAAAGATTAGATGCTAAGAGACTAGTTATAGACCCAGTCGTTCCATTGATTTCAGAAGAGAATACCATTAAAATAAGGGAGTATATAAGACTACTTATACAGCTTCTAGAACGCGAGATAGGGACAACCACTATTATAACTTCAGAGATTCCTACGGGAAGCATGGCACTTAGTAGATTCGGAGTAGAAGAGTTCCTGGCAAGCGGAATAATAGTCTTAGGGCTTAAGAAGACTCTTAGAGGATATACACGAACACTATTTATAAGGAAGATGCGGTGGATACCCGTATATCCAGCTGTTTATCGTTTCGAAATGGTGCCGGGTCAGGGCATTGTAGTGAAGGAGAGAATGGAGTAGAACTCCCCATTTAAACCCGGTCAAAAAGCTATTGTAAAAAGAGCTTCGTTAAGACTTCGATGAATTAATCTTTTATACCTAGGAGTTCTTTACAGACTCTTACAGCTTTTACCGCATCCTCCGCGTATCCATCAGCACCTATTTCCTTAGCATATTCTTCAGTGATAGGCGCGCCACCTATTATCACTTTAACTTTATCTCTTATACCGGATTTTTTAAGCTCTTCTATCACATTTTTCATTTCTATCATAGTAGTTGTCAGCAACGCTGACATAGCTATTATATCAGCGTTGATCTCTTCAGCTTTTTTAACAAAATCCTCTGGAGCGACATCAACTCCTAAATCATATATTTCGAATCCAGCGCTTTCTAACATTGTGGCCACGATATTTTTGCCTATATCATGAAGGTCCCCCCTTACAGTACCTATGACAACTTTGCCTAAAGTTTTGGTTGTCTGCCCGGACTTGACTAGCAACGGTTTTAATGTTTGTAAAATTTCTTTAAATGTCTCGCCAGCAGCGACCAATTCGGCCAGGAAATACTCCCCTTTTTCAAACTTATCGCCTATAACAGTCATAGCTGGGGCTAAAGCTTTCTCAATTATATCAAGTGGAGCTATTCCCGAGTCCAATGCCCTCTTTACTTCTTCTTCAACCTTATCTATTTCTATGTTGATCATCATGTTCTTTAGGTTTTCTAGGATTTTCTCCTCGTTACTCATAGTCCATCATCTCCAAGGGTATATCTTACGTATCCTTTATAAAAATAAAGGTTCAGAGCATGGTTTTATATTTGGAAAGCATCATCAGCGAACCCTAAAGCCTAATAGTTCCATGTTGAGAATTAGCTTATTATCTCACAAAATACCTTGTCGGGCTGTTTTACTTCTACGCCAAGTCTTTTAAAATACCATGTTATATTGTTTATATCTCTTCTAAGAAAATTCAGGGCGTTAGGATGTTCGCGCTTAACCCCTGATCCCCAATCAATTATGACGTACTCCTGTTCCCTGTTCATAATATTGTATTCAGATAAATCGGCATGTACAAGACCTGCTTCTTTATATGCTTTTTTAATATAACTAATTATTATTCGATAAGCCTCATCAGGATCATCAGGGGGCATATCCTTTAGAAGCGGAGCTGGCCTACCCCTTTCGTTAGGATCGCCTATGAACTCCATTATCAGTACATTTTCCTGAAACCTTATTGGCTTCGGTACCCTTATACCAGCGTTGTGTGC
>CAYSTQ010000144.1:0-5235 GCA_964433855.1 uncultured Thermoproteales archaeon | reverse complement strand
AACCTGTAGACTATACCGTATCTGCATGGGGAAACTAAGGGAAGGAGCATCATATGAAATAATCGGGATACGCAAAGTAAAACATACATGTCCCATACTGGGCTCCGCGATGAAGGTGGTCGAGGTAATCGAGCTCCCTATAAAAGCGGCGCTCCCCACAAAAAAAGCCTATGAAGGAACAATAATAACGTTCACGCCTATCCCCTGCCCCAAAAACTGGAGGTGCCGCAACGCCACTATCTGTAAACCTAAAGCTTTAGCAGAAGGCGAGAAGACAATCATAGAAAAGGTTAAGGAGAAAATCCATTGTCCAGGCAACCTAGATCTTAGGCTTGTCCTTCTCCGCCGGCTTGACTCTCTTGAACAGGCTTAGCCTCCTCAGCCTCCCCGGCCCCCTCCTTCTCGCCACGCTTAATCTCTATAATCTCCATAAACCTAACCTCACTTATATCAGGTAAATATCGCTCGATATCTCTAGCTACACCACGTTTAAGCAGGCCAGAGTTCTCGACAAGTAGAGCCTCACGTGGAAGAACTACTTTGGCAGCCTCATTCTCTACTTTAACCTTAACGGAGTCTCTGGGTATCATCATAAACCATCTATGTACCAACTCTCTGACCTTATCCTCCACATTGTCAAGTCTTGAGAGAACCTTAATCCTGTACACTATAGTCCTTCCAGCCAACGGATGGTTAAAGTCGAGGACGACGCGGCCGCCGCCGACGCTCCTTATGATACCTCTTCTACCGCCATACTCAACCTCCATATTCACCCTTGGTATAATGCCTCTCCTTGAAAGCTCAATAGCTGGAATAACCCTTACCTTATTCGGGTCACGGACTCCGAAAGCCTTCTCAGGAGGCAGCTCCAAAACCTTTTCCTCGCCCACTTCAAAACCGGTTAAAGCCTCGTCCACAGCCTTTAAAAGCCAGCCTTCGCCGACTATTACGAGTTCAGGCTCGTAACGTCTACCATCCTCATATATACCGGCTTTCCTAGCCTCCTCCTCGATGTTCGTGTTTATAACTCTGTTGTCATCCTTCACCGCCATAACATACTCGACCAGTACGAAGTCTCCCTTACTTAACGCCATATCACCACCGAGGCGAGTAAAATACGAAGACCCTTATAAAACATATAGTCTTAGCCAACACATCAACTATCAGCAGGCTAACATATCAGAGTGTCAGACGAGGTGCATCTCCTCACGGATCAGTGCAGGCCAGTCTCTTCATCCACCATGAACGATTATTCCTCGCCTTCTCCCTCCTCCGAAACCTCTCCCCCCTCTTTTTCCACAGCCTTCCTTTTAAGCAGTCTGACTATGTAACCGGCAACCCTGTTCCGGATCTTCTTAGAGGGTAGTTTAGTAACCTCGTCAAGCACCTGTTTATTATGTTCAAAGTCCGTCGTAAACCTATCCCTGTACTGCTCCAGTAGCTCCCTAGCGGTTCTCTTGACCAGTACAGGCCTAACCTTCCCCAAAGCCAAACACCTGTTAAAGTCTTTCCTCAACAGAGCCTTTTTAACTTTCCGCCTAAACTAGACGAAGAAAGCCGCCTTCCAGGGAATCGCCTTAAACCATAGTCTTCTCAGCATCCTTTAAACCTCCCGGGTCTGGAATGTTTTTACATAAGGAAAGAACCAGATCGTTTGAAGCCGTCTAGGAACCTATATTAGGGCTAATACCCTTCAGTATATGGGTGCTATAAATGGCTGAACACGAGATCCCCCTCGCGCCCATAGACAGAATAATTCATAAAGCAGGAGCCACCAGGGTTAGCGACGAGGCCGTCAGAGCCCTCCGAGACCTAATAGAGGCCGTCGCCATTGAGATAGCTAGAGAAGCGGTCGAGGCATGTAAGCATGCAGGCCGGAAAACGGTTTCGAGAGAGGACGTCGAGTTCGCCGTCAGAAGACTTTACAGACCGCCTGGGATCTTTGAGCGAAAAGTTTAAATAGAAGCGCTAGTTGATAAATCCGCGGAGTGAGGTGAAGATTATGGTTGCAAGCACCCCAGCTACTACCCCAGCTACTCTCGCCCAAATAGGCGGAGTACCCGTTTTAATACTTAAGGAAGGCACCAGCAGGACCACCGGCAGGGAAGCCGTACGACAGAACATAATGGTCGCCAAAGCAATCAGTGAAGCCGTCAGGACAACGTTAGGCCCCAAAGGCATGGACAAAATGCTCATAGACAGCCTAGGCGACATAACAGTCAGCAACGACGGGGCAACAATACTCGACGAAATAGACATCCAGCACCCAGTAGGCAAAGTCCTAGTCGAGATATCCAAGGCCCAGGACGACGAGGTCGGCGACGGCACCACAACGGCGGTCGTGCTAGCAGGAGAACTACTGAAAGAGGCTGAAAAGCTCCTCCTCAAAAACATACATCCAACAGTGATAATATCCGGATACAAGAAAGCCCTCGAGAAAGCCAAGGAGATCCTAAGAAACCACGCCGTCAAAGTAGACATCGAAGACTATGAAACCCTCAAGAAAGCCGCCATGACCTCAATGCACGGCAAAGCGGTCAGCGGCTTCAGGGAATACCTAGCCAACCTAGCCGTAAAGGCCGTCAAACAGATAGCCGAGAAACGCGGCGACAAATGGGTCGCCGACGTAGACTACGTGCAGTTAATGAAGAAGCAAGGCGGCAGCGTCCTAGACACCAAGCTGATATACGGCATCGTCGTCGACAAGGAGGTAGTCCACCCAGGCATGCCCAGGAGAATAGAGAACGCCAAGATCGCCCTGCTTGACTGCCCGTTAGAGGTTGAGAAGACAGAGATAGACGCTGAAATTAGGATTAACGACCCAGCCCAAATGCAGGCCTTCTTAGAGGAGGAGGAGCACCTCCTCAGGGAAATGGTTGAAAAGATAAAATCAGTAGGCGCCAACGTTGTCTTCGCCCAGAAAGGCATCGACGACATGGCCCAGCACTACTTAGCCAAGGCAGGCATACTCGCCGTACGCAGGGTCAAGAAGTCCGACATGGAGAAGCTCGCCAGAGCCACCGGAGCCAAGATAGTCACCAAGATAGAAGACCTAACCCCTGAAGACCTAGGCTTCGCAGGCCTCGTAGAAGAGCGCAAGGTAGCCGAAGAACGGATGGTCTTCGTAGAAAACTGCAAGAACCCGAGAGCCGTCTCAATACTCATAAGAGGAGGCCTCGAAAAATCAGTGGACGAAGCCGAAAGATCACTTGTAGACGCCCTGAGCGTGGTCGCCGACATAGTCGAGGAGCCCTACGTATTACCGGGCGGAGGAGCCCCCGAAGCCTTAGCCGCTAAAGTCCTCAGAGAGTACGCTGGCAAGGTCGGCGGCAGAGAGCAGCTGGCCATAGAGGCCTTCACAAACGCCCTCGAGTCAATACCGAGAACTCTAGCGGAGAACGCAGGTCTAGACGCCATCGATCTGCTCGCCGAACTAAGAGCGGCCCACGAGAAAGAAGACGGATGGAAGTACGGAATCAACGTCTACACAGGCAAAGTAGAGAACATGTGGGACATAGGCGTAATAGAGCCACTAGCCGTCAAGCTACACGCCCTGAAATCAGCGACCGAAGCCGCCGCCATGATACTCAGGATCGACGACATAATAGCGGCCAGCAAGCTGGAAACCAAAGAAAGCGAGAAAGGTAAAGGCGGAGAAGAAGAGGAGTCGACAAGCGAGTTCGACTAAAAACCTAAATATTTTCCAGATCAACCATTTCCAAACACATACTCCCATATTTTATTTAAATCATTCTGAAGCACCTGCGTCAGAAAAGAGTCTAGGTTGCTTCTCGCCCCTTCGTAAGCCGCCTTAACGCTGTTAAGCACGCCAGTCGCCATAGAGGCGACAACAGCCATGGCAGCCAGCGAAATGCCGAGCAGCAACCCCTCCTCAACAAGCTGTGATCCCCGCTTATCCTTAAACAGGTTGTATGCCAGCACCCTAAGGAACAACCGCCACCTACCCTTCAACCCTCATCCCCAACGAGAAATGTTCAGCAAAGATTAAATAGAAGCCGGATTCACGAGACAGGTTCAAAGCAAAGCCCTAGCTCCCGGGCATACCTAAACGCCTCCTCCATTTCCTCTAGGCTAGGCCGCCTCGCAACGTCCGGATACCTCCCTGGGTCAGCCGCAACCAGGTATTCAGGCCTATACTGCCCCATCACGTTAACCAAGGCACGGGGCAGGTTCCGCGCGATCCATTTAAGCACGGGCTTAGTGCAGCATTCAAGGTGGCCTGGGAGCACCAAGTGCCTAATTATCATGTCGCCACAACGGTAAGCGGTTAAATGGTTACGTGACACCACCTCGAAATAGTTAGCAACTCTGGATAAACGCTTAGCACAATCGTCACTCCCATACTTGAAGTCAGGCAACCATATGTCCACCACGTCTACCAGCAGCCTCATAGCCTCACTGCTCATGTAGAAGTTACTGTTCCAGAGAATAGGCGTGTTCACATCCATATACCTGAACGAGTCGAGTATCGTGTGAAGATGCTGGTCAGGGTTACCCCCAACATAGTTAAGGTTTCTACTACCCATCCTGCTAAGCTTAACAGCTATCTCGGCAAGCCGTCTGCCGTCGACCTCCTCCCCGTTAAAAGGGTCGGAGGAAATATCCCAGTTCTGGCAGAAGACGCATTTGAAAGAACAGCCCGTGAAAAATATCGTGCCTGAAGGCACCAGGGGAGCCTCCTCCCCCATGTGAAGGAAGGCCGAAGCCACTCGGCTCCTCCAGTCAAGACCGCAGACGCCTTTCACACCGGCCAGCCGGTCAACCCCGCATCTACGCTCGCAGAGAACACAGTTCTTCAACATCCTCCAGGCTATCTCAACCTTCAGATCGAGAAAGCTCGGCCGCACCGGCTCCCCAAGCCTCTCAGGCCGATCCGCCAGCTCCCCATACAGCTTTGAAAATTCCTCTTGTATCTTCTCATGAAGCCGCCAGAGCTCCTCAAGGCTAAGCCCGGACAATTCCTCTTCAACAGGAAGCCTTTTAGCAACCCTGTATTTAGCGGCTCTACTACCCGTCATAACGCTATAATAGTGGCTCAGTCTACGCCTAACCTTCTTGTTCCTCCAAACCACTGCAGCGTCAGGTCTAACCAGCCGCCAAAACGGCGAAGCCAACCTGGATCACTATATTTAATGCTAGAACCAGACTAATAAAGACTTTTCAGACCACGCCATCTGATGGAAACCTATTTATCTGGTTTCATGGAAAACCACT
>CAYSTQ010000143.1:0-5252 GCA_964433855.1 uncultured Thermoproteales archaeon | reverse complement strand
TCCCAAGGTATCCATAGGTTTTAGCCGCCGCTTGCCAGCAAGCCTCAGTTGACACTGCCGAAACAGCTATATGTAAATGATGGTGATCATGGGGGCTATGCGTGAAAACTATATGAGGTTTAAATTCCCGTATTATTTTTACTGCTGCCTTAACCGCCTCCCTCCTGTTCACTATTTCAGGTATGCCTAAAGTGACGTGCTCAAAACCTAGATATTTAGCAACTTGCTGAGTCTCAAAATCACGTGTCTGTTCCACATAGCGTTCGTCTTTCACCGACTCCTCTGCGGCAATCCCGCCCCCGCCTCTTGAATATATAATCACCTTAATGACCGCTCCTTTCTCGTGGAGCTTAGCTATAGTGCCTCCGACACCAATTAACTCGTCATCAGGATGGGCTGCGAAAACCAGAACCCTCATTAGCAACTCACCCGCGGAACCCTTAACGACTGAAATCCTCTCATACGGGCTAAAAACTAGGTCGCAATCTAATAATGTTGTCGCCACCCGAATATATGAAATCTCTGTGCAACAATTTTTCGGCTGGAAGTTGATAGTTCTAGGCGTCTATAGTTACCTTATGGAACCCGGCCTTAAGGTGACTTATGGGATTTTACACTGGTATGGGGAGTTGCTAATTACGAGGAAGAATTAGAAAGCTTAAAGTTGGTGAAAGAGACAATGCGCCAATAGTTTGGGAGGCAATAGGTGACTATATGGTGCTGGCGTCAATGAACCATGTTAAGCGTAGTATAATAGTCCTAGTGGCGGAGCATGGAGGAAGGGTGTATAGAGGGGTTGGGTTTCGGTGCCAGAAATGAACATGAGACGCGTGAAAGCCGTAGTCATAGTCTTAGCGGTTCTAGTAGTCACCTGCTTCATTGCAGCCAACGTCCTCTACGGCGGGGCTTGCAGTGCTAAACATGGGGGATTCGGGGATTTCGGTAAAGGTAGTAGAGGTGGTTTTCACGGGGAACCCCCGGGGAAGGGGCGTGGCGGGATGGGTTTCAGCGAACACTTGAACGCCAAAATAGCATACATGCTTTTAATATTGATAGTAGCGTTAGCGGCAATAATGCTTCTTCCCAAATACGTAGAGTACGTTTGGATCGCGGTTTTAACCGCCTCGGTTATTGTCCTGGGATTCCTGTTGAGGGGCGTCTCACCTCTCTCAGAGCTTACAGGATTCATAAACAGCGTGTCCAGAGGAGGCTTCGGGAAAGGAGCGGCTCTAGTAATGCTCGTAGCCCTTGGGTCAACCCTGCTCGTCGGCCGCATAGTCTGCGGCTGGATTTGCCCGGCCGGCGCCCTACAGTCGCTTATAGCTGCCACGAACAGGTGGAGGAGGGTGAAGATGCCTGGCAAACTGGATAAACACCTGAAGAAGATGAAGTATATCGTACTACTCCTAGTGTTGGCGACTGTCTTGACGACTGGAGGAAGCTACGCTAATATGGGCGAGATATTCAACAGCGTTTTTAAGTTCGAGGCATCGGCTTACCTCGCCATAGGTTTGGCGTTTCTAGCGGCGTCGTTCTTCATTGAAAGGGCGTGGTGCAGATATTTCTGCCCGCTTGGAGCCCTTCTCTCACTACTGCAGAAAATAAGTATATTCAAGATAAAGACAGCCGATGGAAACAGGTGTGTAAACTGCAACATGTGTTTAAGAGACTGCCCAATGCAGTGTGCGCAAATAGGTGATGGAGACTGCATAATGTGCGGCAGATGCATAAGCAACTGTCCACGCAACCTAGTTAGAATGAAGCCAGGCCCGTTATCCTAGGCATCTCTATGCCTAGCACCGACTATCAACATTCCTAACAAGGTATTGAACCAGCCTAAGCCTTGTCGAAACGGTGAAGAGTCAGGAGCCTATCGGCCTTCTCATAACGGCCTCCACCACGACCGTTATATATCCGCATAGCTCCCTCAGCCTTAACACCCTAAATATAACCCTTAGCTATTATTCTCGTCTAGGAGGAACCTATGTCTCCATGGCAACTAATATCTCCTCACGCCCTAGATCCTTAGCCGCCCATCGGAAAAAAGCGTTTCATTGGGCTTCTTATAACGCGGGTTTCCCCAGTGGACTGACCATAACAGATTTCAGCTCATGAATGGCACATCATCGGTTTCCCTAAGCACTCGGCAAACTCATCATTGGGTAGTGAACCGCTGAACCAGCTTATAAGATTTAGCTTGTTAAAAGATGGGCTGGGGCTGAATATGCTTAAACCATCGTCACTTGGATTCGAAACCCTGTTTAAGAATGCTTACCAGTAAAGCCGGGTTATCGGTTGTTATGAAGTCGGCCTCCTTCTCAACAGCAGCAGTAAACTCCTCGACTGTATTAATCGGCCACGTGTTCACGAGAAGGCCGCGTCTATGACAGTATTGCACAAACCTCTTATCCAGCCTCGACTTATGTATGGAGACGAGATTAGCGTATGTTCCCATAGCCTCCCTGAGTTTCTCAGGTATCGGATTCGGCAGATCAGCCATGACCGTCAGACGAGGGTTGAGCCTCTTCACCTTTCTAAGCGACGACCATATCGACGAGAGAATTATTACGTCGTCTTCAAGCCCTCTCTCACATATCTTATCGACGATCTCCCCCTCTATTCCCGCCGTCTTAATTTCAACCGCTATACCTATTCTACCCTCTGCAATATCTAGAACTTCGTCAAAGCTCGGTATGGTGACACCTCTATACTTTTCGCTGAACCAGCCTCCGGCGTCAAGTCTACGCACTTCGCTGAACATCATCTCGGATACTGGGCCTGAACCGTTAGTTGTCCTGTCCACACCGGAGTCATGTAGCACGATCAACACGCCGTCTTTGGTGGATCTTACGTCGATCTCTATGAAGTCGGCGCCGGACTCTATCGCTTTTATGAAAGATGGAATGGTGTTCTCAGGTGCCTCGACGGGAGCCCCTCTATGCCCTATTATGAATACCCTTCTCAAAGCGGTTCACCAGCCCCTATGCCGTTGTCTAGGAATATAAGCTTTCATTAACCCGACTCTAGCCTCTTTAAGAGCTAAAAAGCTTCTGGAACATAAGGGATTGGAAGAAAGAACTTCTCAGATTTAAGTTGGGTAAAAAAGGCTGTGGGAGACGGAGACTTTACAAAAAACGGAGTTATGGAGTTGGTGAAGCCGGTTTTAGGCCGAAGCCTGTTTCCATGAATTTTCTCCAGGTGTCTATCATCAGCCTGTACATCTCCATATAGTAGGCTATCGATATGTATGATAGCCAAAGCTGCTGCAGCATGTATATCATAGCCGCTGGATCAGCCATGTATGGATAATAAAAATACGGGTAATAGGGGTAGGCCATTTTCCAGACACCCCCTTAGTATGGATAGAACGGGTAGTAAGGATATGGTCTTAATAGCCATGGGGTTGCTGGATAGCCGTAATAGGGTAGGACAGGCGGTCTATACGAGTATAGCCACGGGTTTCCAAAGAGCCACCAACAGCTACCGCGACCGAATAGCCAACCGGGCCTCTGCCACGGTGGTAGATAGCTGAATGGTCCTCTGCCGGGCCATGGACCCATCCATCCTCCACGTCCCCTACCTCTGCCCCATCCACCGTATCCGAATCCGAACCAGGCCAATTGGTTCACCTCCATTTTCGTGCATTATCACATTATTATCTGGCGCCGAGAAATATAAATTTTGTGCTAAAACACAAAATTGGAGATCAGCCTTCACCTTCTTTGCCAAGCATCCTTTTAAGCTCTTTAATTCTCTCCCTAACTCCTTCGAGCTCCTCCTTTATATCCTCCAGCTCTTCCCCCAAGGCTTTCTCATAATCTTCAAGCATCGCCAGCTCTTCTTCAGGTGTGGGAGGCGGAGGAGGCATGTAGTATGGGTAGGGATAGCCGTAGAATGGAAAAGGCATCTGGGAAGGATATTGCTGGGCCTGCTGGGGTTGCTGAGCCGTTTGCTGAGTCTGTGGAGGCTGAGGCGGCGGAGGAGGCAGAGGAGGCATGTAACGCCACATATATCTATACATACGTCTCCTATAGCCGGGATACCACATGTTTTTCACCGTTACCATTAATCCGCTGGTCCCTAATAAGTTTTCGTGTTATAACACATAAAGGAGACAAGCACTTATTAGAGACTTTCCCTCTATAAAATAGCTAAAGGGTGTTTCAATGGCAGGCCGCCCATGGAGATGGCGTTGGGGCAGCAGGGGTCGCGGCAGACCCCCTAAACACAGAATGATATGGGCAAGGTTTAGCAGAGTCTCCTTTATACCTCTCGACGACCAAGGACTACCCATCCATAACGAGCCAATATACATACTCCCAGACGAATATGAGGCTCTAAGGCTAGTTTACCTAGAGGGTTTCACTCAAGAGGAAGCTGCCGCCAAGATGGGCATTTCCAGAGGCACTCTGTGGAGGATACTGAACAGCGGTAGGCGCAAACTAATTCAGGCTATAGTCGAGCAACACCCTATAGTCATAAGCGGGAAGGAAGCAGGGGAAGACTAGTTTTACACTCCAAAAATAGAAGTATTGAAAATTGCTAAGAAAAATATCGGGTTCAAAGGAAACGTCTCAGTTAATTGATACACTACAGAGATGCGAGCTCCCACTTTACATTGCTTAGAGTTAAGGTGGCCTCACGATATTTTCCGGAGACGATATACTCTGCCGCGCGTCTAGCCTCCTGTTTAAGCCTCTCCCTAGTAGGCCAGGGTATCTTGGGGTCAAAGAAAAGCTTTTCCAGAACCTCCCGCTCCAGCTCATACGCCTCTCGCAGATCTTCAGGCATCCTGGGAAGCCTTTCCTCAAGCCGGGGCATTTCAGGGAACAGGGCATGAGGCTCTTCCTGATACCAGTAGGCCACGCTCGTGTAATCGTTGGAGAGATCGTTCGCATGACCGTGCTCTATTGTGACCCTTATAGACCTTCTGAAAACCACTGGGTCAGCTATGTAGAACCTGTACATAGCGTTGTAGCCCTGATAATTCCGGCCTCCAGCCTGTATGAAACCCATGTAGGGGCCGAAGTAGGGCTTAGCAGGGCTTGGACCGCCTCCAAACACCTCCTCCGTTCCTGTTCCATGTATTGATGGAGGCCACTGTTCACCATCTATAAATATCATGTCGTCTCCTTCTCCATACCATCCCCCTTTAATATTATATATGCCCAATATAAAGCCTAGCAGCCTCCCTCTTCCCTCCGCCTCAAGTATCACGTAGTTTTCTTCGCCTGTATCGTTTTTCAACTCGC
>CAYSTQ010000142.1:0-5270 GCA_964433855.1 uncultured Thermoproteales archaeon | reverse complement strand
CCGTATTTTAGCCCTTAAAACACCGGGCCTCTCCATAGGGAGCCACTGCATGGGAGTGCCAGGCTTAGGTATAAACGGGGTCACCGACACCTTCAGCTCTCTACCTCCTTTAAACCCTGCCTCTTTTCCAACCCGGCTTACGAGGCCAGCTATCCCTTTAACGTCATCCATGGTTTCCCCGGGAAGCCCGATCATGAAATAAAGCTTTAAACCATTTATTCCAGCCCTCTTCGCGGCTCTGGCGGTCCTGACCAGATCCTCCTCCGAGAAAGGCTTGCCTATAATCCTGCAGAGCCTCAAGGACGCTGTTTCAGGCGCCACAGTAAGCGTCCGCTGACCGCCAGCCACCATTAACTCCAGCCTCTCCTCATTCAACGTGTCAAGCCTGACCGAGGGGACGGAGACCTCCAGTCCCCTGTCGACCAGCTTCTCGAGAATCCTGTCCGCCTCCTTATGGTCAAAGAACGAGGGGGCTATCAGCGTAGCCTTCACAACCCTGTTATACTCTGCTCCTTTAAAGGCTATTTCGAGCACCTGGCTAAGCGGCCGCTCCCTCGCAGGGAAGAACACATACCCCTCCATGCAGAACCTGCACAGCCTGGAGCATCCTCGAACGGCCTCTATAAGCGTAGACCGGCCGTAGAGGGGCTCCGTGTCCAAGGGCTGTATCTGGGCTATGGGATGGAACTCCAGGGGGAGTCTCTCGACATATGCTGCCTTGACCTCAGAGGGGTCTAGGACAGGCACGTAGAATCCTTTCTCCGGCGGCAGCGACTCGAAAAACCCCTTTCTATCCCCTCTATGCTCCAGGTAGGCATCCAGCAGCATGGGCAGTGTAGCCTCTATCTCGCCTATCACGATCACGTCCGCTATCTGCGCCAGCGGCTCAGGATTCGCTATGACAGGAGGGCCGCCGACGACAACTATATGCTTCTCCCGCTCATTAGAGAGGGCTGGCACCCCGCCCGCCTCTAGAAGCCTTATAATGTTGACGTAGTCCGGCTCATGGTGGACTGAGAACAGTATCAGCTCGGCCCGTCTAAGCTCTGAACCCCTCTCCACGCTTCTCGGCGGCGGCTCAAAGCCAGACGGCTTCTCAATATGAAACCGTTCGGCTATGAATCCATCTCTTGAATTAACGTAGTAGTACAGCATCTGATATGCCAGGCTGCTCAGGGCCGCTCTGTAGGTCGAGGGATAGGCTATGGCCACCCTTACGTCGCCGGGCCTGCCCTTCTTAACCACGTAGTTATACTCTCTTCTCACTTTAAGCCCTCCTTCCAGACAAACAATATAGGCTAGCAGCATAAAAACGATATCCTGATGAAGACAATCTACGTCTGCACGGTGTGCGGCCAGTATACGGAGAGCCCCAGACACTGCGGCGCGCCCTGTAGACTTATCCTGGGCGGGAAGGAAAGACTTCGGCTCAGCAGGTTGCTCAGCGGCCTGCTCAGGCATTTCCCCGAGGCCGCCGGACTTAAAATAAGGCGGGATGGCTTCACAGAACAGAGCGTGGAGGAGGTAGCTGAACTAATAAAGACGTGGAGAAAAGAATACTTCTGGCTTAGGCCCGAGCACATACTGGCTATAGCCGTCCTTGACCCTAAGGGGAGATTTGAAATACGTGACGGGAGGATCAGAGCTAGATACGGCCACAGCATCCGGGTGAACATAGAATATGAGGAGCCGCCCCAGCTTCCCTCCATGCTGTATCACGGCACCTCGACGTCTCTTCTCCCATCGATAATGAGGGAGGGTCTCAGGCCTATGAGAAGGCTTAAGGTGCATCTAACTTCAAGCATCGAGGATGCCTGCGAGAACGCCAGGCGTAAAGGGGGGAGACCGGTGATACTTGCAGTTGACGTTAACACTTTGCGAAAAAGAGGGTTAAAGATCTTTAAAGCCGGTAGAAACGTGTACGTGACTGATTACGTGCCGCCGGATGCCATAAAGGTCGTCGCCACCGGGCCACTGCAGGAAAATGATATAAGTCGTCAGAGGTAGTGTCTTGCGTCTCTCCACGCGAGGCCTCCGTGATGCGTGATGAGGAGGATCGTTATAGTCGGGGCTGGAGTGGTCGGGGCCAGCGTAGCCAGGGTGTTGTCAGAGTATGAAGGGCTTGAAATACACTTAGTGGAGAAGGAGGCCGACGTAGGATGGGGGGCGAGTAAGGCTAACACCGGGATACTGCACGCAGGCTACGACGATGAGCCGGAAAAGTATCCTCTGCGCGCCGAGCTCTGCGTTGAAGGCAACAGGCTCTGGCGCAGGTGGTCTGAAGAGCTAGGGATCCCGGTTAAATGGACGGGTTCACTTGTCGCGGCGTTCAGTGATGAGGAGGTAAGGACGCTGGAAGAGCTTCTTAGGAGGGGTATGGCTAACGGGGTTCCCGGGCTCAGAATAGTCGAGGGAGAGGAGCTGAGAAGACTGGAGCCCAACCTATCGCCGAATGCTGTAGCTGCTCTCTGGGCGCCCACTGCTGGCGTGATATCGCCGTGGGACGCCGTCATAGCACTAGTTGAAAACGCTGTCGCCAACGGAGTGAAGCTGCATGTTCTCACGCGAGTCACCAGCGTAAAGGTTAAGGAAGGACGGGTTCTAGGGGTTGAAACAGATAAAGGGTTTATCAGGGCTGACTGGGTTATAAACGCGGCTGGCGTGTATGCCGATAACATAGCCAGAATGGCTGGAGCTGGCGGCTTCACGATAAGGCCGAGAAGAGGGGAATACTTAGTCTTCGACAAGGATGCCTGGCCTAAGGCCAGAAGAGTCCTTTTCCCGACCCCGAGACCAGGAACGAAGGGAGTAGTAGTCGTAACCACCGTCCATGGAAACCTGATGATAGGGCCTAACGCTGAAGACCTGCCTAGAAATTTTAAGGATTGCGTTGAAACGACTAGCCGGGGACTCGAATACGTCTGGAAGGAGGCCAGCCGCCTAGTATGTCAGCTTCCCCCGAGAAACAGGGTTATCAGGGTGTACGCTGGCCTAAGGCCTGAGCCTGAAGGAGGCGACTTCATAATCGGTGAAAGCGAGGAGGTGAAGGGCTTCATAAATCTGGCTGGCATAAGGTCTCCCGGCTTCACTGCGGCGCCGGCCATAGCCCTCAGGGCCGCCGAAATCATTATGAAGGCTGAGGGCTCTCTTCCCAAGAAGAGGAGGTTAGCTGTTAGACGTGTAAGGGCTGGAAGGCTGGCGGAGCTGAGCTGGGCTGAAAAAGCCAAGCTTGCCCGGAAAAAGCCGGGATACGGCGTTATAGTATGTAAGCATGAGCTTGTCAGCATGGCGGAGGTAGAGGAGGCCCTGGACCGCATTATGGAAATAGGGGCTTTCCCAACGATAGACGGGGTTAAGTATAGAACTAGGGCGACGATGGGCGTTTGCCAGGGCGGCTTCTGCCGGTTAAAGATAGCGGCAGCGATAGCCGGGCGGCTCGGCATACCGGTTTGGAAGGTTACCGTGAAAGGCCCCGGCTCAGAAATAGGCGTGGGGGATGTAAAGGCCCTGCTTAGGGAGGCTGAGGGATGAATGAGGCGTGAATACGAGCTTCTAGTGATAGGCGGAGGAGCCGCCGGGATGAGCGCGGCCCTTAAGGCCGCGGAGCTAGGCTTGAAAAGGATCGCTCTAGTAGACGACAGGGGACGGCTGGGCGGCATACTTCCCCAGTGTATTCACCCGGGCTTCGGCTTGGTACGGTACGGCGAGGATTTAACAGGGCCTGAACTAGCTGAAAACCTAGCTGAACACCTATCCGGCACCAGCGTCGATATATATACTAATACTATGGCTCTGGAGCTCAACGTTGAAACATATGACAAGAAGGTCGCGAGGGCTTTAGGCCCTAAGGGCCCCCTGTTCTTCACTGCTAAAGCAATCATATATGCCGCTGGCTGTAGGGAGAGACATATTTTTGAAATAGGCGTCACGGGCAGTAGGCCGGCAGGGGTTTACACGGCTGGAGAGGCGCAGGCGATGATGGACATCTACGGCGTGATGCCGGGCCGTGAGGTAGTCATAGTGGGGTCAGGGGATGTGGGGCTTATAATGGCTAGACGGCTGGTTCTCGAGGGAGCCCAGGTTAAAGCCGTAGTTGAGGCCATGCCGTACCCCGGGGGGCTTACAAGAAACCTTGTCCAGTGTCTCTACGACTTTGAAATCCCTCTTCTCCTCAGCCACAAAGTCACAGCTATAAAGGGTGAGAAAAGGGTTAAATCTGTAGTGCTAGCTAGGGTGAGCGGGGATTTAACGCCGATTCCTGGAAGCGAAACCGAAATAGAGTGTGACACCGTCATAGTTTCAGCCGGCCTAGTACCGAACTATGAGATCCTCGAGAGGGCTGGGGCGTTTATAGATCCGTCCACCCGAGGACCCATGGTTAACGACTGGCTTGAGACGACGCTTCCAGGCGTTTTCGCAGCTGGGAACGTCCTAGTTATAAACGACCTAGTTGACTACGCTATTGAGCAGGGGGAGTGGGCCGCTGAAAGCGCCGTGCTGTTCATTAGAAACGGCGGTTTGCCAGCCTACAAACCCGTCAGGCTGACGCCTGGACGTAATGTTAGGCTTGCAGTACCCCAGGTTTTAACCAGGCTCAGGGACACGATCCTCTATGTGAGGCCCTTAAAGCCCTGCAGCAACGCTGTGCTTAAGCTGGCCGGCGAAGAACTAAAGCTACCGGTGGTTAAGCCTTCACAGATGATTAGAACCTTGGTCAGCAAGGAAAACATTAAGGGCCTCCCACAGATGGTTAGGCTAAACATAGAGCCTGGTGATGCGGTTGGCTAGGCGGCGGCTAATCTGCATCATCTGTCCGCTAGGCTGCGAGATCGAGGCCGTGATCGAGGATGGCGAGATAAGGTCGGTGAGCGGGAACAGATGTAGACGCGGCTTAAGCTATGTTGAAGAGGAGCTTTTGAGGCCTAAACGCGTACTTATGACCGTGGTTAAATGTAGGAACGGCGAGCTACCGGTGGTATCCGTGAAAACCGTTAAACCGATACCTAAGGAGAAGCTTCTGGAGGCGGCCAGGCTTCTCGCCTCGGTAGAAGTAGAGGCCCCAGTCAGCAGAGGGGACGTTATCCTAGAGGATCTCTTCGGGTCCCCCGTGGTGGCTACTAAGACAGTTCGCAAAGCCGTTTTTCCCGATTTACGGTGAGTTCAGTTTCAGAGTAGAAGAATACTCCAGCCTAACAGGTACAAAGATAGATTTCATCAGTATCAGACATAGTCCGTGGAAGCTACCTCTACTTACGGTTAAACCCCGGAGA
>CAYSTQ010000141.1:0-5296 GCA_964433855.1 uncultured Thermoproteales archaeon | reverse complement strand
CAAGCCTTTTAAGCCTTTCCTCCAGATCCCTAGCCGTAGACCTGTCCATCACTACGACGTCCCCGGGTTTCTGGTTAAGATAGAACATGTCTAGGAACTCTGTTGGAGCCCTAGATAACGCTACCTCGTCCTCTCTCCAGGAGAGATATTTACCGACTCTCCTGACCTCGGCCTTCCTAGCCTTTCTAGCCAAGAACTCTCTGAACTCTGACATAGGTTGCTCCCTATATGTTCAGGACAATGTTTGAACGGAGAGTCTTTTAAACGTTGTGTTAAATTTTTTCGGGTCTTTAAAACAAAATATTCGTTAAATACAGCCTTGAAGAGGGGGCCGCCGCGAACTTTTACCCGCCCCATCGGAAGTACTGCCACATCACCATGTCGCCGTCCGTCAGCGGTTGCCGGTCAGCGGCTACCATGCCCCACTCCCACTCCCCCTTCTCCCTGTTGAACATGTACCAGACCCATGACCTGCCCCATGACCCGTGCACCTCCTCTTTCACGCCGTTTATACCCGTTACGTAGACGCCCATCTGCGACGTCTTATACGTTACGTTGGCTATGGATAGAAGGGCTGAGAATACCGTTGACCTAATAGGAAGAACTGTATCATTATACCATTTAACAGTTCCATTGCCATAGTCTATAGCTATGGAGACCTTTATAAGCCTGGATGAAAGCGCTTCGTACTTGCTGGTCATGTTCTGCAGCATCAACTCATACTTGCTACATCTGGCCTCTAGGCTTCTTCTAAGAGCAACCTCCTCCGCGTATAACATGTAGTACTGAGCGGCAAGAGCGGAGGCAGCTATGGCCCACGTTAAAACAGCCAACATAAGCACCTTTAATAGGCGAGTCATATCTTCTCCATCACCCCTCTAACCTTTAATGACAGGAGGGACACGAGAAGAGAAGTGGAAACCTCGGTTACGGGCCCCACTAGATATAGGAAGCCTCCCCCAGCTGGGAGGAAGAGGCCTAGAAAACCCATCATGAAGGCCGCCTGTAGCTGCACACCGTTTATAAGCAACAGCGCCACCGAGCTGAGCACATCATAGAGCAACTCTGAGATGAAGGCAGCCACGAAGAGCTCTACACGGTCTTTACAGTCCCTGAGGAAGCCCCATATGAAACCCGTTAGACCGGCTAAGCCGCTGTTAACAGCCGTCCAGGGGCCAATGCTTAGGAACATGTCTGAAACAGGGAAGCAGAGGAGGCCTACCGCTAGCCCCTCCGCAGGCCCGGCTAGGTACCCTGAAAGCATAGCGAAGGCCATAGGTATGTTTACGAACTGTATGCTGCCGATTAGGCCGTGCTTCATTAGCCTTAGAGCTGCGGCTGTAGCGGTCATGATGGCTATGAAGGACACGGTTAGGCTGCGGGGACCCATGTGAATAATAGGATACTTATCCTATATTTAAATATATTCTAAATATTTTATAAAAAATTAAGCCCTAAACTATACTGGTTCTTAACAACGTATTCACCCTCCCTCGACTCGTACAGACATATACGCCGGATAAGGGTGCCAATACTTATCTTGTCAGCAGACCTAATCATTTTCTCGAGAACCCTGTATAGCTCCTGGGAGGGTTTCACCCTAGCTTCACAGAACGCCACATGAGGCTTGAACTCGTCGAGAAACCTGTCTTTAGGCTTAATCCCGGAGTCCAGTAAACAGGTCAGTATATGCCTCCTCGCCTTAGCCAGTCTATGGACGCCTTCAACGACCTCAGCGCAAACATATCTTGGCCGCGCATACGAGGGATAAGGCCTGGCGCCCATGAACTTAACGGTTATAGGCCGTAGCCCTTGAATGGCATTACCCACGGCCTTCTTAGCTGTTTCAAGAGCCGTTTCGCTTAGGCCTCCCAGGTAGAGCAGGGTTAAATGCTGTTTAGAGACAGGGATCGGCCTGTACGGCGGCTTAACTATGTCCAGGTACTTACCAACGTTTATAGGTGCTGCGATGAAATACGGCATCTAGCCACCTCTAACGATTGTTCACTGAAACCATTTTTATATTATGGCCTGGCTAAACTTTGACTTGCGGGGATTTGTCTTGATAACAGATGTGGCGAGAGTGCTTACACATGTAGAGGTTACCGGTGATTCGCTTAGGCTGGCTCTCGAGAAAAAGGTTAGGGGAGGAGTTAAAAGAGCTGTTAAAGCTGTGGCGTCAAGCGTTGTGCAGAACTACAGGTTTATAGACGCTGTTATGGCTGAGCTGCTTGGAGAGGACTTTTACTATAGCCTGAAACCATATGAAAGGAATCTTCTTAGGGTGATTGTACATGAGCTTAGGAATGGTAGAACCAACCTAGGTACGGCGCTTAGGCTAGTGGCCAGGCTTGGAAAGCTGTCCCGCAGGGTTAACAGGCGGGTTCTAGCCGAGGCCATGACCGTATCTAGGGAGGCCGTCCTCTCCAGTTTCTCGGGCCTTGAAAGAGTAGCTGTCGAGTACTCGTACCCAACCTGGGTGGCTGAATACCTGGTGAGACTACTCGGCTTTCCCGAGGCTTTAACCCTTCTCAGGGTTATGAACAGGCAGGCTACTGTTTGGCTTAGGGTGAACACGATGGCTATAGATAGGCAGAGCCTGGTTAAGAAACTGCGTAGACGCGGCGTGGTTGTTGAGGAGGACGACGATCTAGGCGACGCTGTCAAGGTCTTGAAGACACCTGTTAGTCCGATTTTTCTTCCTGAGTATAGAAAAGGATTTTTCTATATCCAGGACAAGGCCTCAATGCTTGCTTCACATGTGCTGGATCCGAGGCCTGGGGAGACGGTGCTGGACGCCTGTGCCGCACCGGGAAGTAAGACGACGCATATGTTTCAGCTCGTATCTGGCAGGGGCTGGCTGATAGCTGTTGACCTGGCTTTGACAAGGCTTAAGGCAGTGCCGTCGTCAGCTGCAAGGCTGGGGTTTGAAGGCATAGATCTACTGGTTGGGGATTCGACGACGGCTCTTTTCAGGCCCAGGTTTGACAGGGTGCTGGTTGACCCGAACTGTAGCAGTCTTGGGAGGATGGGTAAGAACCCGGAGGTTAGGCTCTGGGCTACACCGCAACGCGTGTCGGAGCTGGCCTGTCTCCAATACAGATTGTTGGCGACGGCTGTTAGACTAGTGAAACGGGGCGGTGTAATAGTGTATTCTACATGTACCATGACCCTGGAGGAGAACGAGGAGGTGGTTAAACGGGTTCTGGATATGGGAGGTGTAGAGCTGGTTGAGGCAAGCCCGCACGTCGGCGTCAGGGGGTTACAGGGCCTAGAAGAGGCTCAAAGGCTTTATCCCCATATGCATGATACGCTCGGCTTTTTCATAGCGAAACTTGTTAAGATCTAGATAGGAGGGCAGCAGGGCTAGAGACTTCCAAGTCGCTGGCGTTAGAAGACGCTTATCTTGTCAGCATCGAATCGTTTACGGAGTAACGTGTTAATAGTTAAAGACCCTATGTTGAGGATTAGGCTGTACTTAGCAACACTGGATAAAAAGGCGGTTTCCAAAAGTTGTTAAGTTAACCAGGTGAAGAACCTTTCCTAGGAACAAGACAGGGATAATCCCGCTTTCTAACTTTATTTAATACTTTCAACGTTCCGAGGCTTGAATTCAACAAATCCTCTAGCGCGCTTGCTTGAGTTTATCAGAACACCGGGTTCGTCGATCCTGTTCACCCATTAATTTTACCGTAGTATTCATCAAAGTTTTCCAAGCGTCTTTCATTTAGATCTAGGCTTCGAGAATTCTCCGCCTGCTTAAAGCTCCCCAGGGGCACGGCTTAGCCTTGGCAACCCTGTAGCCGTATCTTGCCGCTGTCTCCAGCAAAGCTTTTTCAATCTCGTTTTCTCCACCCTTCTTCACCAGTATAAGGATTGAAGGGCCAGCGCCAGATATGTTACAGCCTAAAGCGCCTAGCTTCAGAGCCTTCTCCTTCAGTTCCCAGTAACCTGGGATAATCTCTCCCCGAGCCTTTTCAACAACTCCTCCTCTGGACACAGCACGGCCGAGACCGGCGGCATCGTTCCTGCTAAGTGAAACTAGGAACTCAGCTATTGCCGACATAGCTTCAACCATGGCGTCCAGCTCAACTAGTTTAGGAAGGATCTCACGGGCCTTTCTCGTCTTTTTACCTTCTGGAGCCTTAACAGGAATAAGGAATAGTATAGCAAGCTCAGGCGGATCCATCTTTACAACCTTTAGCGGTTGACGGCTTAATATAATGGCTAAGCCTCCTAGCACGCTGGCCGCAACGTTGTCGTAGTGCGGCGCACCAGCTACCGCAGCCTCGCCTTGACCAGCTGCCCAAACCAGATCGTCGGGAGTAAGCTTCCCACCTAGGGCTAGATCTACGGCTGCTGCCGCGGCAGCAGCTGTGGCGCCCGAAGAGCCGAGCCCTATACCAACCGGAACCCCTTTAACCACCTTTATGTTGAGCCCTACAGGCGGGTCTCCGTATTTCTCCAGAACGGCTACGGCCGCATGATAAGCCGTGTTTTCCTTCCCACTGGGGATGCCCTCTCCCTCAACCTTCACCTCCCGTCCCTTTTCGACTTTAACAATGACTTTATCCGTCCAAGCATCTACCGCCATAGCGGCCAGATCGAAGAGACAGCCGAGGTTTGCTGTTGAGGCTGGGGCTATAGCCTCAGCGATTCTTACATGATCCATACATATCACCGGTCTTTCTCGTTTACCGTGATCTATAGAGATAAAATAAATTAAGATCTTTTGCAGCCAGCGTTACTGTTAGTGTTCCGCAACTGTTTCACAGTGTTCCATATATACCTCTTTTCCTTCTAGTAAACTGGAAGAGGTGATTAAGAATGAAAAGCGCCGCTGTGTTATTAACAGTCATTATACTGGCCATCGCAGTCCAGGCTCTACCGCTATCCAGCTTGAACGGCCGTGTAGTGGACGAGAATGGCGCTGGGCTGGGCGGCGCCAGGATAGAGGTTTACCAGGGCAGCGCGCTCGTCAAAGTAATCTCTACAAGCGATACAGGCTACTTCTCAGGCTACCTGGAGGTCGGCAGCTATACGCTTAAGATAACTAAGGATGGCTACGTTCCTAAAACGCTCACGGTTATGGTTAGAAGCGGCGGGCTAAGCCTTGGGGAGATATCTCTAGAGAAGGCCTTGAAGGCCTCATCGTTCTTCAGGGAGATAGTGGTTAATCCCGGGGGACGTATAAGTATTCCTGTCTCAATAGCGAATCTCGGCGATGCAGCGACGACCTGTACGGTTAATATATCAAGATCGGAAGAGCACACGTCTGAACTCCAGTCACTTAGGC
>CAYSTQ010000140.1:0-5306 GCA_964433855.1 uncultured Thermoproteales archaeon | reverse complement strand
GGTCAGGATTTACGGCGTCCAACCTAAGGGCTCGCCTGCTATGGCCCTTTCCTTTAAGAAAGGACGGTTAGTCAAGGTAAAACATATAGATACTATCGCTGACGGAGTGGCCGTCAAAAGGCCTGGGGAGTTAACCCTCAGGATCATCAGGGAGCTCGTAGACGACGTAGTGCTCGTCGATGAGGATTCTATAGTAAGGGCGGTCTTCACGCTTCTCGAGAGGAGTAAATGCGTAGCTGAGCCGGCCGGCGCCTTAGGCGTGGCAGCCCTGCTTTCAGGAGAGCTAGACGTGAAGGGAAAGAAGACGGCAGTCATAGTCAGCGGGGGAAACGTGGATATGAGCATGCTTGCCAGAATCGTGGAGAGAGGACTTGTGCTCGAAGGAAGACAGGTTAGGATACGTGGAGTACTTCCAGACAGGCCTGGTAGCTTAAGCAAGGTTCTCGCAGTGCTTGCGTCGGCGAAAGCCAACATAGTCACAATAGAGCATGACCGCGTGAACCCTAGGCTGAACCCAGGTAAAGCCGAGGTCATTATAACATTAGAGGTGCCAGAGCCGCGACGGCTAGAGGACATCATCAGACAGCTAAAAAAGAAAGGTTTTAGATTTAAGACAATATAGTTTTAGCTGGTGATCCGGAAATGAAGAGAATTGTTAGAAGCGGGAGGGCTCCGAGGCCAATAGGTCCATACTCCCAAGCTATTGAAGCCGGGGGATTCCTGTTCGGTTCAGGACAGATACCGGTAGACCCTGCTACCGGCGAGGTAGTTAAGGGGGACATACGGGTTCAGACAAGAAGAGTTCTAGAAAATATAAAAGCCGTTCTGGAGACGGCTGGTTACCGGATGGAGGACATAGTTAAGACAACGGTCTTCCTGAGTAACCTAGAGGACTTCCCGATATTTAACGAGGAATACTCAAAATTCTTTCCTAAAAACCCGCCAGCCCGGACAACAGTACAAGTCGCCAGGCTACCTAAAGGGGTACTCCTAGAGGTGGACTTTATAGCGTATAAGGGTTATAAGGAAAACTAGGCTTTAACTCTCTTTCTTTTTAAGCTCCTCAAGTATCTCTTTAGCCCTGTCAATCCTTATGTTACGCTCCCTAACCATAATCTCCACAACTTTATCGATCAGTTCACCGGTGGCGCCCGCCGCTATGGCGACGTTTCTAGCGTGCAACTCCATGTGCCCTCTCTGAATGCCCTCTGTGGCAAGGGCTTTAAGAGCAGCAAGGTTATTAGCCAGCCCAACCGACACCATGACCTCAGCAAGCTCCCTAGCCGTCTTAACACCTAGTATCTTCAACGCTATCCTGGACAACGGGTTCGACCTCGTCGCACCCCCAACTATTCCGACAGCCAAAGGCATCTCAAGCTTACCGACCAAGTCACCCCGCTCGTTAGCCCCCCAGACGCTAAGCGGTTTATAGCGACCGCCAAGCGAGGCATAGGCATGAGCGCCTGCTTCAAGCGCCCTAGTGTCGTTGCCTGTAGCCAGCGCCACCGCTATAACCCCGTTCATAATCCCCTTATTATGGGTCACCGCCCTAAACGGGTCAGCCTCAGCAAATGCATAAGCGTAAAGTATAGCGTCCACCACGTCCTCACCGCCTAGAACCTCCTTCGGTACGACACACTCCACTCTAGCAAGCCTCTTAACAGCTAGATTCGAGATAATCCTTAGATATACCTTGCCGCCCGTTACCCTCTCAATAAACGGCGCCACTGCTTCAGCCATCGTGTTAACAGCGTTGGCGCCCATGGCGTCCCTAACGTCCACGAGAAGATGAACTATAAGCATAGGCCCCCTCCTCGTCTCTATTATCCTGGCCTCAACATCCTTAGCGCCCCCACCCAGCCTAACTAGGACGGGATCCTTCTCGTTAGCCATCTCAAGTATCTTCTCCTTCTCCCTAAGTACAGCCTCTTTTGCCTCCTGTGGGTTCTTAAGCTTAGCCACCTGTATCTGCCCTATCATCACCGGATCAGTTGTGCTCGCCTTAAAACCTCCTCCGGCGTAAACCAGGCGTGCAGCATTGCTAGCAGCTGCGACGACAGATGGCTCCTCTATAACCATTGGGACAAAGTACTCCCTACCGTTTATCAGGAAGTTAGGGGCTACGGCGAAGGGCAGATGGAAAGCCCCTATCACATTCTCAATCATCCTCTCTGCGAGCTCTAGTGGTAGACTGCCGGAGTTCAGGAGTGTTTTAACATCTTCGTCCGTCAGGCCAGCGAACTCTTGGATTATCCTCAGCCTTTCTTCAAGCGGTTTCTTGTAGAAGCCGGGGATACGGGATGTTTTAGACATGCATCCACACCTAGCTTTATAGGTGGATACTGGTTAAATAAAGGTTTGCCAGAAAATATCTTGGTGAGATGACGTGGGACACGTGGAGCGAAGCCTCAGCCCTGAAACGAAGAAGTCGCTAAAAATGATCACCTGTCCCAGCTGCGGCAGGAAGTTTTCCCTGATGTACTCCAGAGCTATAGCCTGTTGGGGATGTCCTAACTCCGTTGGTTCATGCCCCTATGTCCGTTGTCCCTACTGTGATGCTGAAATGCGGCTGGAACAGGTGTTTGGAAGAAGAGACGCCAGCAGGCTCTCGAGCTATCTTGGAAGAGTTATAAGGGAGTATGAGGAAGGGTTCGGCTGAAAAAGATTAATAGGTTTTAAAGAGCTACATCTTGGAGACGGCTGGTGAAACGTAATGCCATTGGTTAAAATAGTCCCCCAGAACATCTCGGTTAAATGCGACGTGGGTGAAACCCTAGCGTCAGCGATAAAGAAGGTAGTGCCCGGGTTTCCCACCCCCTGCGGTGGACGAGGCTTCTGTGGTAAATGCGTGGTACGGGTGATCGATGGAAGACTCACCGAGGAAACAGGTAATGAGAAACTGCACGGGTTACCCCCAGGTTACAGGCTTGCCTGCCAGGCCAGGATTCTAGGCGACGTAACAGTTGAGATCAGAAAGATAGGTAGACTTAGAGCTCTAGCCTCTGGGATAGAGCCGAAAATAGAGGAGATCAACCCGTTGGTAAGACCCTTAGATGTAACGCTTAAGCGGCCTACTATAGCTGAGCCTATCCCGTATGACAGACAGATAATGGAGCAGTGTGGAGCCAGTGTTGCCGGACTACACGTATATAGGAGACTTGAAAAAGGCGTGCCGGATAGGCTCGTCGCCTTTACCCGGGGGAGAACGGTGGTTAAAGTAGCAGAGTACTGTGAAAAAGTGGGGCTAGCCGTAGACGTCGGTACAACTAAGATAGCAGCCTACCTAGTGAACCTTGAAAATGGAAGAACAATGGCCGAGGATTTCAGCCTGAATCCTCAATCTAAATACGGAGATGACGTGATATCGAGAATAACGCATGCTGCACGCAGCAGGAAAGCCCTAGAGGACATGCAGTCATCCACCATATCCGTTATAGAGGCTTTAGCAGAGAAGCTATGTAGCGCCATGTGCTTGAAAACGGAGAACATAGCGGCGCTATGCGTGGTTGGAAACACCGTAATGACTAATATCCTTCTAGGCCTTGACCCAACTCCGATAGGCAGAGCGCCGTTCACACCCCATTGCTCAACTCCGGTGGAGTGTTATGCCTCCGAGGTGGGGTTCAGGGCCTTTCCAGACGCTTGGCTCTACATTCCTCCGGGGGTCACAGGTTTCGTCGGCGCCGACGCCGTGTCAGACATACTGGTTGCCGAGACACTGGGGTATGAGACGCCAGCGCTGCTATTAGACATTGGAACGAATACTGAAGTAGCTCTTTTCCTGGAAGGGGAGACATATGTAGCATCGGCGCCTGCCGGACCGGCACTAGAAGGGGGCAACATATCATGCGGCACTAAGTCCTTAGAGGGCGCTATTTATAAAGTGAAACTCTCCGACGGCAGGTTTAGATACTGGAGCTACGGAGAGCCGCCCTCCGGCCTATGCGGCTCAGGCGTTCTAAGCGTTACGGCAGAGCTTCTTAGAGCGGGAGTCGTGGACTCCTCAGGTAGGTTGAAGGTCGGCGTAGAGGGGGATAGAAGCGTGAAGATCGCGGAAAACGTGTTTTTCACCCAGAAGGATGTCAGGGAGGTTCAGAAGGCTAAAGCCGCCATATCCAGCGCCTGGAGAACGTTAATGACTATAGCCTCCGTTAACCCTGATGAACTTAACAGGGTGTTTATATGCGGATCTTTTGGATCCAATATAGATCCAGAAGATGCATTAGACTTAGGGCTGATACCCCCTGTTGAGAGATCGAAAATAGCTTTACTGGGGAATTCGGCCGGTGCAGGCGCCAGGCTAATCCTGAAGTCCGAGCAGTGTAGAAGAAAGGCTGAGGAGATAGCTAGCACGGTCAAGTTCTTCGAACTAGCTTCACACCCATCCTTTAGGAAAATATGGATTAAGAGCCTCCAGTTAGGAGCTTGATTCTCCCACTAAAGTAAGGGTTCCCGCTTCTAAAGTATCCATCCCCTGAACATCTACAAGCCTTAGCCTCTTATTCGCATTTATCCCACTTTTAAAAACAAGAGGTCTGCTATAACCTGACGACTACTACTCTTCTATGAGGACTGGCTATGAATAAGATGCCTATAACATCTCTAAGTGTTTCCAGGCTTAGCTTTAAGCGTTTAAAGAAGGCCTTTTAGCTTAAAAGCTGCGTTTAGAGTGTGTTAACACCATAAGAATTAAAGACTGCGACATCCGTCAGGATATTATCAAGTAATGTTTCAAATCTTAAAAATACTAAATTGTATGAAAGGAAGCCGAGGCGTTTCCGAGTCTACCCGCCGAGGAGGAAATAGAGCCTCTCACTGAATCACATGAGCGATAGCGAAGCCTCGAAAGATTCTAGTTATACGGACAGGCACCCTGTCCCCAACCCTAGTGTTAGGGACGAAAACAGTCATTCCATTTATCTTCGCTATTCCCTGACCCCTTCTGTTTAGGCCCTGAATAGTGACGTCGTATATTTCCCCGACACTTATCCTGGGAGGCTGGCTCTGCCTTCTTCCTTGGCGGGAGAACCGCCTTCTCCTACTCCTCTTACGCATTCTTTCCTGCTCCAAACCCGTTGTACAGACTGCTATTCCGTTAATCCTATTTAAGTCTACCTACCTGGAAAAGAGGCGATAACACGTTAGGAATCTACCAGATCTATGTAAAAAGCCATTTCTCCCTACGCATATTCAGACCGCGCGCCGAATCATTACTCCAAGCATAATTTAATCCTCTAACGATGGCTACAGGAACCCCTTCGGCACCGTTCCCCATTACAAGCTCGGCTGCTGAAGCCACCTCGTCC
>CAYSTQ010000139.1:0-5310 GCA_964433855.1 uncultured Thermoproteales archaeon | reverse complement strand
GCTCACCGAGATCCATACCAGCCTGGGCGTCTATCTCGCCGAATCCGTCAACCCCCGACTCGGAAAACAGGAGGTCAGCTATAGGCCACACATCTCCATCCGTCCTGAAAATATATTTCAGGCCTAGCTCATGGCAGAAGTCAACTAGCCTGCGGAGCCTTGGCAGGAGAAGCCGCCTGAACAGCATGGGCGAGTATACTGGGCCCCTAGTGGTGGCCAGATCCCCGCCCCCAAGTATCATGTCAACGCCTATACGGTGCTCCAGCCTGATCAGCTCCATTGTCCGCCTTAACTGCTGGTCTAAATACCTTTCTACGAGATCAGGCCGTCTAACCATGGCGACCATCCACGGCGGCTCCATGGGAACCCCTATACCCCCGTGGCCAACCACGTACATTTCCTCACCGACCTCGTCCATAATGAACTCCATCGCCTCAAACTCGCTCTCGTCGTAGGAGATAGGGCTGTCCTCCATGTGCTCCACTAGTTTCTCGATCGCCGGAATTCCGATCCTCCTTATAGTGGAGTCCACCAGACTGTACGTCTTAGAGAACGGGTTGTAGCGGTACACGTACGTGAAGCCCAGCTCCTCATTCTCGTACACGTAGGTGTAGTCGCCAGCCCGTCTAGACCCCCTGCTGTCCCGGCTAGGGACAAGAGGGGGCCTTATCATATCCAGCTCCAAAACCCTGTGAAGCTCGACAAGATCCCTGCACATTCTCTCGACAAGGAAATCCCTCTTTCCTTCCAGCACGAGCTCCACCGTTTCAACATGGCCCAGCCCGCCGCACCCAGTATACGCTTTTCTCCCAAGGATCTCTGAGGCTACGTTCGGGGCTATACCCTGCTCGAACAGTGGAACTCTGTCAGGCTCCCTGAACTCGACAGCGGCTTCAACCCGCTCCCTCGAACTAAGCTTCACATCCTACACCCGTTAAACAGTAACTGGCTAGGATAAAATAGCTTTATAACTAGAAGTCCAGAGCAGGGATAAGCCTCTGCGACCATAAAGCCCTCGGAGAAAGCCTCAGGAGATAGACTGCTGCTTAAACCACTATCGCGCCCGAGCACCTGAGGATGCTGCAGGCGTTAAAAGCCTGAACAAAAGATCGTTATCCACGAGTTCTAATACGCTCTTGCCACCACTCCGCTGAAACAACTGTTAAAGTTGGCCAGACACCTTATCTTGTGCTTCTAAATCAGAACCATAGAGATGACATCTGTAAACCTGAGCCTTTTATCAGAGCATCTCCTGAATATTTCCCAGGCTCTCCTAAGCCAACATCCTTATACACGGAAAGGAAGACGGGGCCACGATCCTCAGCTTAACCGAGGTACATGATTCTACCCGATAGATAATTATATCGATTAGAACTCACATTTCCAGGATGGCTACTATCGCTTCTTCCCGACACATGCGGTCAAGTGGATACCCCGTTAAACTCCTTAAACAGCAATATCTTATTAGACTAGGCCTATTGACAACTCGTCTTACTCGGCAAACAGCTCCAGTTAGGAGTTTAAAGGGAAGCTTCCAAGTAAACGGTGAGCCGATCTAATGAATCCTCTAAGACGTTTTGAGCTGAGTTCTTCAGCTCCATGCAGTCCCCGGTAAACCTCGATGAAGCCTTCTCTCCCCTTTAGCCTGTCCAGCATCTCTAGATGGGTTTCAGTATCGTAGAGCCTTACTGGGGTCTTCTCTCCCTCTATTTGTAAGATCCTACACCCTACGAAGAAAGCCGAGTACCTAGCGTTAAGCACCGCTACCTTCAGTTCTCCTCTGGCCAGGCTTTTAACAGCGTTCCTGTACTCGGTCCTGGCGCCGCGGGGCTCTCTCCAAACATCGTCGAGAAGCCTTTTTAACTCGCCCAGAAGACGTTCCACCCGGTTTTTCTCTAGCTTTTCCAAGCCCTGAATCCCGTCGAAGAACTCCTTGAGGCCAACCTGTTTTACTCCCCTATATATGTCCTTAGGCCTCACGCTAGGTATCCTATTGTGGATCATTATCTGGGCATTTGCCAGGTTGTAGCAACAGTCCCTTAGAGCGATAATTCCCTCGAAAAACCTCTCCCGGCTACAGGCCCCTACGGCAACCCTTAGACAGCTCTCAGCCTTTCTAACCAGTGGAAGAATCTCCTCTTTCCTCCACCTCCAGTCCAAAGCCTGCCTCCTCCACTTCCTGAGCAACCCATGGGGATCCTCGAGTATCACTCCCTCTCTCATGAGCCCGACCCAGAGACTTGAGAGAAACCAGGAGTCGTCCCGCCCCCTATACTTTTCGTCTTCGAACGTATGCAGGAAATGCTTTATATCGTACCTCCAAACCTCTACCCTGACTCCCCCGATAAGTTTTTCCTCTAAACCAGGCTCTCCACCCTCTACGACCAAGGCAAGATCCAGATCACTCAGTTCATCGACCCTGCCTCTTGCCAAGGAGCCGAAGAGAACGACTCCAACAGTGTTTTCATCCATAAGGCTATGGGCAACCCGTTCGGCTAAAGCAACCATTCTGGACGCAACGCCCATATTCTCGGCCTCAGATCCTCTTAAGCGGTTTCCACATACCGCCGCGGCCTTAAGAGCCTTGCCGAGGGCAACCATATGGACGGCGACGGTTCTTCTATAGCAGTCCTTCACCGGCACCGTTTATGCTAGACAGCGGAGGCCTGGATTGGCTGGAAGCCGGTGAGGACTTCAGTGCACCACTGTTTCCTCGACTATTTCCGAGACCAGCCTGACCCTATCTATGTCTCCCCCCGGTGGGAGCTCGTCTGAAATCCCCAGTATAAGCCTGTCCCCGAAAAGCCGGATGATCTCGTACACAAACTCCTTAAACTTGTCTGTGCTGACCATAGACGGCAGGAAGTATATGTACGGAATCCCGTCTATCAGGACCATATTGTCCCCTAGAGCCTCCTTAATGTCCGTAAGTGTCAGGTCCCCGACGGGGCTAGTGGTCAGCGCCTCGACACCGTCCCATCCAGCCTCTCTAAACAGGTGGAGCAGGGGCTTAGCATATCCATCCACGTGACAATGTATAAACTTGTCCTTTCTATGAAGTTGATCAACCCTCTCTTGATAGTAAGGTAGGCAGTACTTCTCGAAGATACGGGGCGACGTTATCCTGGCATCTATGTTATCCCCGAAATTCAGTATTTTAAGCGGAGAGCCGCCTATAGCCTCATATATCCCGTCATCGCTCTGGGCTATGGCCTCCATCAGCTCCTCGATCCTCTCCCTGTACCTGTACAGGTAGACAAGCGTCCTCTCAACCCCTATGTAGTTTATCAGGAGTCGCTGGAAGGGCGTTCTGGGGAAGTAGTACCAGAGCATGCCCGAAGCGCCGACGTATCTCTCCAGCTCCCTGTAGGCCTCAGCGTCGAACTCATACCTTATGTTCTCGAGCAGGTAGAGGAGAGGCTTGAAATCCTCTGGGCCGCTGACAAGGTATTTGACGATTCTGCCGGAGAAGCCGCCCTCTCCCCGCCTGTTAACCACCTGCTCAAGCGTTCCAGCTGGCGTCTTATACCTGGTCACCTTAAAGTCCCCATAGTCTAGGTGTTCAACCTCGACGTCACCCTCATAGTAGACCTTAACGTAGGGGCTACTATAGCATCTCCAGCAGGCCTTAAGCCTAAGGTAGACCTCGGGCAGGTCGAGCCCGGCTAGACTCGGGGGCAGGGTCCCTCTAGCCCTGTTAACCCTGTACCAGTGGTCTATCCTTGGCATCCACGGAACCCTGTCGACGCCGCTGCCCTCGAAAACCCTGAGTATCCTCTTCCTGTCACAGGCCATCGTCGACAACCCGGTCAATTCTAGGGCGGAGGGCTTATAAGAGTTATCTCACAAGCGGAAATAGACCAATAGACCGTTGAAGAAACCAGCCCATTGATAACGTTAGGCAGGGATTGTCCAATGGGCTCTAGGGCTAGGATAATGAGGAGGCTGGGAATACCTCCTACGCCTGAGGGCTTCAACATACTTATAGCTAGCTTGAAAACAATAGCTGAACGCTGCGGATGCACCGACCTAAGCACTATGGCTTCATGGGACGCGCCCGTGCTACCCAGTATAGGCAGGCTGGACGGGAACGATCTACGAATGCTGTATTCAGAGGTTGCAAAAGGCTCTAAAATACCTATTCAGAAATGCCAGACAATGGTTCAGAAACTACTTCCACGTGAGGAAAGGAAGAGGTATGCCGCCTACTACACTATACGCAGCGGCGTCAGCTTCATGGCATGTACAGCTTCAGCCTATCTAGAGGCCTATGGGCAGGACAGGGTTGTTCTAGCAGACCCGTTTCTGGGCTCAGGACTCACGTTGACGTCAGCGGTAAGGAGGATAGGCGTTGACAGGATAGAGATTGTCTGGGGCGTTGAGCCGCTGCCCCTGCCAGCGTTGGTTGCCTACGCAGCCCTTCTGGACGCCTTTAATGGTAGGAGGGATAAGGTGAAAGTCGTTGTCGGAGACGTCTTCGAGGAGGTGTTTAAGGCATTTAACCGGCGAGACGGACAGTTCAGGGCGGACATCATACTCACGAACCCGCCGTTCACAAGATGGATGCGTCTTGAGAGAAACTATAGGGAGCGCCTCCTGAAGATAATACGCGGGCTGGGCTATGGAAAGTATGTAACGAGGAGGGAGGCTAGCCTACAGGCCCTCTCCATGTTCCTGGTGGACCACGTGTTAAGGAATGGTGGCCTGCTTGCCTCCGTCCTGCCAGCGTCAACTTTCTATACCATCTATGGAAGAGGGTGCAAGTCTCTTCTAAGGGAGAAATACCGTGTGCTCGCGCTAGTGGAGAACACCCTTGGAGCCGCCTTCTCCGAGGACAGCGGGTTTAAAGAGGTTATACTGGTAGGGGTAAAGGGCGTCGCTAGGGGGTTGACGGCCTTTGCAGAACTCGGCAGCGTAAAGGTAGAGAAGCTGGCTAAAGCCTTGTTCAGGCTAAAGGCTAAGCCCGTACTCTCCAAGAAGCGGATAGAGCTGGTGAATATTTACGCTCTCCCCAGGTTTCTAGACTTGAACTGGCTTGCCATGTTTGGCGACGCTGGGCTTAGGAGGCTGATAGTGAGGATCTTTAAACAAGGGCTGAGGGCGGGGACCCTTAGCTACTGGAGGGATGTCCTTGACAGAGACAGTATTGTTAGAGGCATCGAAATGTACGGCCCTGAATTCTTCTTCATACCTAATAAGTACTGGCGTATAGCGGAGAAGAAGGAGACCTGTTTTGAGATAGAAAACCTGGATAACGGGGAAAGACTCTGTCTGCCCAGAGATTTCCTTGTTGCAACTCTTAGGAGGCCC
>CAYSTQ010000138.1:0-5350 GCA_964433855.1 uncultured Thermoproteales archaeon | reverse complement strand
CCACTCATGTTCATCCAGTGGCGGAATACCTCCCGTATTTTTTAGTTACCTCCACCATGGCTAGGTAGTTGTTAAGCTTCACATATCCCGGTATGGTGTTGCTCGAGCCTAAGGCATAGCCTCCGCCTGGAGCTATGAGACATATCCTCCTTCTAACAAGACGCACTACATCCCCGACGGTGCCCCGGGTTAACGTGTACTCGAGATCTATGTTCCCTATTAGGGCAAGCCTGTCACCCCACACGGCTTTAAGCTCCTCTATATTCATTGCTTTCGGCTCAACCGGGTGTATAGCGTTTACGCCGCATTCCAGGATGTCGTTCATTACAGGCCTTAGGTCGCCGTCGGAATGATATATCACTGGTAGCCCCCGCCGTTTAGCCAGCCAGCACACCCCTTTCAGCCAGGGAAAGAAGAACTCCTGTAGATCCCTGGGGCTCACCATGGGGCCGCTCACGAACGCTATGTCGTCTGATGGCCATATGGCGTCTACGCCAGCGTCCATTAGAACCCTGCATTCCTGTGTGGATAGCTCCGCCACCCTTCTATACACCTTCCTTACAAGCTGCCTATCCCTGACGAGCGCTATGCAGAACCTGGTGAAGCCTAGGAGGGCCCACGTCCTTGTGAAGACGTCTCCAAAACCAGCTATGAGCCCCATTCCAGGATACCTTCTATCTATTATTCTCCTTAGACGTTCAGCGGTGTCCGACCCTATCCCGTCGAGACTCGGGAAGGGGTATTTGTCCACGTCTTCGGCAATTCTTATAACGCCTTCTCCCTCATCCAGCCATCGCCTGGTTTCACCCTCGACGTACAGGCTATACCTGAACCTTCTCTCCCTTCCTCCGACCGGGAAGTCCCTGCCGTCCGCCAGAACCCTGACGTAATCTAGACATGCCACTCTTGCACAAAAATCCACTACGTCCTCAGCGCTTAGGGTTTCTCTCCCAAGCGCCGCCCTCATTATGTTTCGGTCTATACCTAGTTCTGCCAGCGGGACCGCATCTGGTTCCTCTAGTAAAATGGCTGAGATAAGCCTATCTATATTGGGCTTCCGCTCCATGTCCTAAGATTTGAGAGCATGATTTTTAACGCTTCCCCCTAAGCCCAGTACAGGCTACTGGAGACTTAAGACTAGCCTTAAATGATCTCAAAAACGCTATTTAAAGAGGTGGACACTTTCTGCATAAGAAGTGATCAGCTTGACGGAGCTAGGAAGGCTATCCTCAGAGCCCTGTTTAGCTTCAGTAGGCCAGCAGGACTGTAAAAAGATGGTTGCTAAAGCTAGCTTAGAGACCAGGAAGATTATGGAGAAAAACGGATCACTGCTGGAGAACAGCTGCGTTGAAAAAAGGCCTGTTAAGGGAAAATACGTGATATGTGAATCCGGTAGAAGGGCTGTAGGTGGCTGCTGTTCCGATAGGTGGCCCTAAGGCTTAAAACGGCTAACCGTTTCTCCCAACACTTCTGTAAAGTTTATATTCGTTCTTTATCTGCTAGTTACCAGGGAACGGTGGTAGGCTTGATCAGGGTTTCCTGGCTGGACGTAAAGGATTTTCTTTCTCTGAAAGAGAAGCTGGTTGAAGGCGTTATGTTTGTAAACGTACACTGCTACAGGCCCGGAGAGGCTCACGAGGTTCATTCACACGACCACTCGGAGATATTCATTGTATACAGGGGACACGGCACTATGATCTGCGACGAGAGGAAAACACCGGTTAAAGCAGGTGACGTGATACTTGTCGCCCCCGGGGAAAAACACGGCTTTATTGCAGACGAAAGAGACCCGCTAGCATACGTATGCATAGGGATTGACTAAAGGCTTCAGGGATAGAAACATCGGTAACGATTTCAGGCAATATGATTAGAGCGTTTACCGCTAATGAGCTGGAACATCTTTTAATCGAAAAATTGTTCTGCGGCCAGAGGCTTTCTACAAGCTATTATTTGGCCCTCAACAATTTATGATTATTTTAAAGAATAATCAACGATAAACAAGCAGCGCGGCATGTACTGTAGCCGGTATTTAGAATTAAAGATATGCATCGAACCGCTTTTCATAGATAACAAGGTTTAATTTTAGGCATCACTCCCAACCCCCGTTACTGCTAAAACCGTGTTTATAGCTTTAAAGCCTAGGGCTAGAACGGGGCAGCTACGCCGTGGTAGAGCTAATATACTTATTTTGTTTAGCTTTAGCCTGGAGGCGCTTCCGGTATGGGGAGGCTTAAAATAGGTTTTATAGGGGCTGGCGGCATCGCCGGGCTACACGCGGACAGGCTTAAAAACGTGGAAGATGCTGAGATAGCGGCTTTCGCCGACATAGTTCGCGGCAAGGCAGAGGAAAAAGCGGCTAAATATGGAGGAAGAGCTTACACTGACTGGAGGGAGATGCTGTCCAGAGAGGAGCTAGACGTTGTCTATATTTGTACTCCGCCCTATGCCCGCGGCTCTGAAACCATTGAGGCCGCTGAGAAGGGTATCCACGTCTTCGTTGAGAAGCCTATTGCTCTAAGCCTAGACTTAGCTGTGGAGATAGCTGAGGCTGTGGAGAGGACGGGTGTGAAGTCTCAGGTTGGCTACGTGTGGAGACATACGAGTGGAATAAATGAGGCGCGGCGTCTAGTTAAGGCTGGGGAGCTTGGGAGAATAGGGCTTTTCGCCGCGAAGTATTTAGGCGACATGCTCTGGGTTGCGAGGACAGAGCACTGGTGGAAGGACATACGTAAATCAGGTGGCCACGTCGTGGAACAGGTTACCCACACCTACGACTCCCTCAGATATATAATGGGAGAGGTAGAGGAGGTTTGCGCCTACTCTAACCGTTTTGCAAGCCTAGAGGATGAAAGCTGGAGTGTTGAGGATGCCCATGTAGCGATACTTAAGCTTAGAGGAGGGGCTATAGCCTGCGTCTACTCGACTGCCTGCGCTCCTGCCTGGTTACAGGGCTGGTGTATTGTAGGCGAGAAAGGGTTAGTCGAGCTCCCTGACCCGTTCACGGTTGAGCTAAGGATTAGAGGTGAGGAGCCTAAAAAGATGGAGGCGAGAGGCGATCCGTACCTGGCGGAAAGCCTAGAGTTGTTTAGAGCTATAAAGGAAGACAGCAAGACCAGAGCCCCTATAAGAGAGGGGGTTGAGACTTTAAAGCTGACGCTGGCAGTTAGAAGATCGTTTGAAAGCTCTGGGGAGAAGGTTAGGCTTGACTAACAAAGTCCTCACTTCATCAAGTTTAAAATTTTTGATTTTTAAATGAAAAATAGAATATTATATTAGTATATTAGATCACTAGCTACCTAATAATTAATTGCTGATCCAAGTATCTTCTAAATTCTCTCAGCCTATGGAAGGTTATGTAGTTTGAATCATGAAAGTTGGGCGCACCCTTATAGGCAGTTCTAGACACAAATAACACGTCATCTCCATCGATGATCCAGTCAACATACTGGAAACCGGTTTTAGACCGCTTATATACGAGATGTTCATCCTCTGGCTCGTAGAGCACCGCTACATGGCTCTCCCAATGGTAGAGGTCTTCTGAGGAAGCTAGCACGAGTAGATTGCGTTGCCATGGGTTCCTAGGATTTATGACAAGGTTTGATAAAGTGAGATACCTTTTAGAGTCGCCGTCATAACGTATTGTGAACTTAGACATTCCACCGGGGAAATCTATGAATCCCTTAGCTGGATTAAAGCTCATCCTGCAGCCGCCCTCGGAAACCTCAGCGATAGCGGCTTTGTTGGCCACCGGAGCCGAGTTAACTCTAAGCACGTTACAAACCCTGCCATCCGGGCCAGCCACAACATTCCCCTCGAGCCAGCCAGGCCTCAGACAACCCTCTTCATTTCCAGGATCCCCGAACTCGGGCGGGTCCGACCAAGAATCGTAAGCTAGCTTATTAGTCATGTTCCAGGACGAGGACCTAAGCAGGTCTGCGCTAATGCCCGCCGATATAACCAGTGCATGGAACCCGTCAGGCCATCTACCGGTGACGTTGTCTTCGAACGCCCTCCAAAGCCTACCTTTATACTCGAGCACGGGTACCGGGGCGCAGTGGTAGTTAGGGGGTTCATGGGCCCTACCGCCTCTGAACAATAGCCCTGAGTCCTCGTCTACAGGCTCCGTCCACGTTCGCCCTCCGTCGTCTGATCTCCTGATAACTATGTCGCCAGACGCCGCAGAGGTCCCAAGCAAATACAGGGCGCCGCGGAAATAGAACAGAGACGACCAGTAGGCACCACTCACATCAGCCATCCTATCCCAGCTTTTCCCGCCGTCGGACGAGACATAGATCCTAGAGGCGTTTTCCCTCCCATACTCGTCACGGGGACTATCGGGGCCGAAGAAATCGTGAGAAACAACTATTTTCCCGTCCGGCAACAAGGCTATACTTGGACTGCCTAAGTAAACCCCGGTCTCAGGAGGGCTGTAAGCCACAACGTTTTCAAGCGGGTTTTTCAGTAAAGGCTTTATCTGCAAACCGGCTACCTCCCAGCCTTCACTCCTCCCTGTAGCTCAGGCTCTTTCTGACTAGGTGGTCGACAGTGATCCTCGACTCGCTAACAACCTTAACCCCGTAGGGTTTTAAACGGCTTAACAAATCGTCCAGAGATGCTTTCTCCTCATCGAAGACTATGTGGCCAGTCCCTCTAACCCCGTCTATGAAAACTCTGTACACTGCCTGGTTCAAGCTTAACTCATACTGGGCAGCTCTAGCCTCCTCGGAAGATATCTTTTCAAACCTCAGCTCAACCCTTCTTAGCAAGGCTTTCACCGGAAGAAATCCTTTATCTCGACGTATGTCTTCCGGTAAAGCTCGCTCCTCTCCATTTTCTCTATAAACTCCCTACTTCTTATGTACTTATCCTTCCTGTACTCCCAGTCCGGGTGTAGCTTCCTCCACTCATCCCAGCTATAGCTGAACTGCGTCTGAACCTTGTCCCTGTATATCTCCGGGATCACGTTGAAGGCGCAGAAGGGAACTATTCTGCCGTCAGGCATGGCGTAATGTATGACGCATCTCTCAACCCTCTCCACATCGTAGTTATACTCATCCTGGAAATGCATCATGCCTACAAACAGGGTCCTCCTATGGAATTCTCCGAGCGCTTCATACGTCCCGTGAGCCAACGCGTTCCTTATGAGCTTAAGGACGTCAAGGCTCTTAGGTGCCCGGCTCTTGTCGAAGAACTTCCCTATGTTCAGCAGTATCTCAGCGCCCGCCTTAGCCTTAGCAAGCCCCTTCAGCCTTCTAGCCCTCTCCACGTTCTCAGCCTTCTCCTCCAGGAACTCTGTTAGCCCCTCCACGTCTATAAACCTGGTTATAGGTATAACTCTGTCCCCGTCTAG